>NZ_JAIVFV010000271.1 GCF_020829445.1 Nostoc sp. CHAB 5836 | reverse complement strand
GTCTGGTGTTTCATGTTTCACGTTTCATGTTTCACGCTGCCGGAATGCTGTTTCATGGTGTTTCACGCCCTGAAACATTGATGAAACTGTTGAAACGTTTCATGAAACGTTTCATGAAACAGTGTTGTGAAACACTCCCACCCATCACTCTTGCCTTGATGCCCGTCCCAAAAATGTCAATCCTGCACCAACAATTAATCCCAAGGGAATGAACATCCCACTGCCAATTAATCCAGTAGCGACAACGCTACCAACAAGATATGCACTGCCACCTAAAGCGCCAACAACTGAAGTAGCAAACAATCCGGTACTGAGAATATCCATAACTTGATTTTTCCTTTGATGAGTTAATAGTTTTTGAAGTAATCGAATTTCGGCAACAGTGGCAACAGTTTCATTTTGGATCTGTAGCAATGCTGCCACTGTTTTATAAGCTTCTAAAATCGGATCTGTGTCCCCATTGAAGAAACTCTCTCCCGCAACAAATTGAGTCGGGTTTTGAGTTGTTCCTTTTTGCGGATCGACTCCCCCAGTCTTGTTGAGGCTTCTTCTGCCAAATTAATCAAACTCTGATCTATCTCGGTAATCTGATTATCGACTTCCAACATGGATTGTTCAGCAAAGGCATCCAACACCGTCCCCTTGGCTCCAATCAAGGATTCCATGAACAATAAAGCTCCTGTGACACCAGTCGATGCACCCAAAATCTTAGATTGCTCATTTTGAACGGCTATAGCACCAGAAATAGTCTCTTTATCAGCCGCAGTCAACTTGTATGAGGCTTGTTGAATTGCTTCCGATGCTTTGGTGATTGAGGCTGAGGGTATATCTGCTACAGGTGTTTGTTGAGGCTGTAATCTCTCACTATTAGCACTATTAGTAATATCTCGAAATTTAGCTAAAATCTCCTCTGGAACTAGCGAATCAACCGTCCATTTCTGCTCTGGATATTGACGGCGCAATTCATCAACTATCTTTCCTGGTACTTTGTTGAGAGCTTGTGCAGCGCCTGTACTTCCTCGATCGGAGAAACGCTTTCTTTGAGCGATCGCTTCTACTGTTTTCAAAGCACGTCTAACATTCCCTTCAGACTCCCCAACCAGAGAGCCAAGCATTGCGGCATAAATATGAACCATCGCCTATTCTGTGACTTGAAGAAGATTCTGTCCAGGTTGTCCAACTTTACCTTCCAAAAATCGTTGTCCAACTTTACCTTCCAAAGATGTTGAAAAAATAACATGAAAAAAACTAAAGGAAAAGTTGACTCGGAGTAATATTAAAACAACGGACAACTTCAGAGAGAAAATGCAAAGAAATGCCAGGTCTGTAAGCATGATTACAGCGTTGAGGATTAGCAATTAAGTGGGATCTAATCCAAAAGGAAAAAGAAAGGTCTTTTAACCCTTGTTCATCAAGATGGACGCAACGTTCATGGAGGTACAAATAAACATCCTGAATCTGAGGTCGTTTTGATAAAGAAGGTGTAATCGCAATTAACTCTTGTAAGCAAGAGATGCTTCGTTGATAGCTCTCCAAATATTCTACCGAGCTAAAATAAGTAGCCAAATTAAGGGGAGGCTTTCTTTGACCTAACCATTCTCCACAATGAGAACAATAGCCTGGTTGGCAAAAATTTAACATTCTTTGATGGCAATAGGGGCAAGTATTCTCTAATAAAATGCGATGTTGAGGACAAAACTTAACATTTTCAATTAACCAGAGCAAAGGAATATAAATAACTTCTCCTTGCTCTCGCCATACTTGATAACAATAGGGACACCAAGCACAAGAATGTTTCAAAAGTGGCTCTACTGAATCAAGGACTTTCAGCCAACTCACTAAAGTTAAAGAGTATAAATCTTGACGAGATGTTAACTGTTCTATAGCCGAAAGAATGATTGGAGTAATAGATTGAAGTCCATTGATAACTGATAAATTAGAAGAAGTTGTTTTGTTCGTTAAAAATATCTGTTTAATGGAAGTTTTTTTAGTATCTTTCTGCAATAAATATTCCTCATGTTGAATCAAGGGAACGAGTTCATAGGTATAAAGTTGCCAAGGTCGAAGGCAATGCTGTTGTGCTAATCTTTGCAGATAGCTACTAAAACTCTCAGTATCAGGAGTTCCTAAACCTATTGGTTGCAGAGGATAAAGGTGGCTTCTTTTAGGTAGATTTTGAATCGTTAAATTCCAAGAATCATAAGGAATGAAAAAAGTCTGTTTCTTTCTCCTCCTTTTCTGAGGACTCCTTGTTTAAGGGATAACGGCGAGGAGAAGTTTGTGCAATCTGCTTTTTCGTATTTTTTTGCGAAGCTCGCTCTTTCCCAGAATCTTCTGTCCGGCAGACTTCGCGCTCCTTCTTGCTTTGGCTGTGTTTCAGATGAGTAGTACCATGAGATGAGGGGATTAGTTTCAAATCTTTTTGTAGTTTGAGTAAATCCTCTGATGACTCTTGTAGTTGTTGTTCACCTGTAGAAATAGATTTCAGCATTACCAAACATTGACGGACTCCCAAAGCATGACGTTGTAAATCAGATAAAGTAATAGTCTGAGCATTTCCATCACTATCTAAAACTTCCGAAAGGGTTACAGAAAGCCAATCTTTAAGAATACCTACACAACCTAAACTCCTCTCATAAAGAAATTCCCAATTAGATAACAAATCAGGTTGTTGAGGTAAAGGAAGATATTGACTAAAAGTTTGAACCACACTTTTAAACGCTTTTGCTTCTTGCGAATTGTCAGCATGATACCGTTGAAAATGAATGGTTTTACTACGTCGGCATAATTGATCTCCTAAATCAATTAAAGGTAATAAATCATAAGTTCCAGTGGGAATAATCTTAACTTGAGTTAGATTGGCAAGAGATTTGAGAGTTTCGGGTTGATCTTTTAATTTACGACCACTAGGTAACATAGCAAGATGATGGGCTTCATCAATATAAAAAGCATCGGGAGAACGTTGAATTAAAGCCGATTCCACCGCACTCCGCCACTTTGAGCAAGATTGCCCATAATTAATCTTTTTCTCGATTAAAGGTTCATTTAACACTTTTAACAGACGGATATAAAAATCTTTCCAATCAAACTGACTAAATTCTGGAGCTTTAGCTTCTAAACCAATTACAGGGACTTTACCCTGATTGTGCTTTAATTCAGGTAAGGCTTTCTCGGTTAGTTTTTGCTCTAAACGGCGCAGTAATGTGGTTTTCCCTACTCCGGTTGCTCCAACCACGAAAATTAAGGAAATCCCCGGTGCTTGATAAACCGATTGCATGACTTCATTGAAAGCCTGAATTAGATGAGGATGAGCCATTGTATAATTAACAAAGAATGTTACCCTTTCAGATATTTCCTTGTAATTCATGTAACCATAACGTGTTAGTTGTGCCAAATACTCTTTCCACGGGACTTCCATAACGAGGTTCTCCTGAAGGGCGGTATTTATGGTGACATTTGTAATAAGCCAAAAGTTGTTTAAAATAGACGCTATGGAATTCTTTTCCATTATCGGTAATTATGGTTTGAGGTAATCGACCAAACCTTTTGACACAAATCCGAATTACCATTAAACAACTACGGTAACTGGGTGGTTCAAAGGAAAGATAGACCGCTAAAATCCTTTTACTATAACCATCTACCAGAAAAGTTGCCCAACAGCGACCTAAGCTCATTTGTTCGCTGGAAATAGCACTACTAATATTGCAAGTTGCTAGGGAAATTAAGGAACTAACTAAGTTAATATCTAAGCAAGTATGGTCAATGTGAGCGTTTTCCCAAGGTAATTCTCCATCTTTAGGCATTCCATTGTTTGACTGAAAGGGTTTCGTTTGTTTGGCTATTTTTGAGCCTTGACGAGCTTGGGTGAGTTGATAATTTTTTTGTCGTTTAATCTGCTCGCGAAATGTTCTTTCCGAGGGGGGTTTAAAGGGTGGTTGTTGTTGACTACAAGCTAATTGAAATTCTCGATAGACTCCACTCACTCGTCTATTTTTGGCAGTATAGTAATGATAGTTAAGTCCGTATTTTTGGGCATATTCCTCTCCTGGTGGACAAAACCAATTTCCGTTTTCATCTTGGACGTAGCGGTTGGGTTGTTGTTGTGCTTTTTTGACTAATTCACTAATGGGTTTAAATTCTTCCCAGCCAACCCAGTTTACTTCGATTACGAAAAAATCAGGAGTATGCCTTGTACGAACTTGACGAGCGCTTTTTGAAAAGTAGTTTAATTCCAGGGGCGGTGGTTGGTCGTAATATTCTAAAACTTCTCGGTTATGCTCTAGTTGGTCAATAATATGTGCTAACTCCCCCCGATGAGACTCAAACTGAATAGTTTGACCCATTTTTTCACTACAATAATTCCCACAAACATTGCCATAATTCCCTTGTACTCGGCGAGATGGTGGTATTTGGCGAATCTGAGCTATAAGAGAGCGGGTACTTTGGGTAAGTCTTTTTTGACCGCACCATTGGTCAAACTCTTCTTCTGTGAGCATTGATTGGTTAGAGTTTGGAACTTCAGTTTAGTTTACCGGATTTGTGTCCATTTTCTTTTTCCATTTTGGGATTCTGTCCAATTTCTTCTAACAAAATTCCGCTTGCTGTATTAATTCCTTAACGGCTCAAGCTAGCAGTATCCCAAAACTTGAGCTTCAGAGACATTAAGCAAAAAATTCAGGAACTCAATCTCATTGAACAAGAAATCACACCTAGTAAAACCTATGTTCAGAGGTATTCGGAAATTGGAAAACAGCTGAAAAAAACATCTGTTTGGGATGATCCAAACAAACGAGCAAAGTTAGATAAACTACTCTCTCAACTAGAAGAGTTGGTAGGAAGAATTGATGATTAGTGGCAACTATACGCTTTAGTGCATAAACTCATCTGTGACTTGGTAAAAATGTTTAAAAGATGAACTGCTAGTTAAAATACACTCATTTCTCAAAATTCCGGAAAGAAAGTTCTGATAAAGTCTACCGAGCGATCGCCCAAGCCACCTAAGCAAGAGTTAAAATTCAACGACCAACGACCAAAGCCCTTTTTTTTGACCTTTTAGCTCATAAACCAATAGAGAAACTTCAAAATTCTGTTAGGAATAAGAAGAATAATTTTGAATTAATTATCCTTCTCTACGAGACGCTCTTGCTAGCAAGAGCGTCTCGTAGAGAGCGTCTTGTAATAATGAAATTGTTGAAAGAGGCAGGAGGCACAAAATGTATGGGGATTCAAACCCCAACCAAATTGTAAGCGCTTTTGTTTTCGGCGGGGTTTTAGACCCTTGTTCCCTACGGTCACGGGCAGGAGGGCACCAGCGCTGTTTTCCTCTACTCTTGAACAGCGCTGGTGCCTCCTGCCTTCATTGATAATGCAAGAATTTTGAATCGTTTTGACAGTAAAGTATAAATCAAAGATAAATTTCTGCTACGTTGATAGAAAAAATTTCAAAGATTCTTCTTGGGAGTTATATAGGTGTTACATATACCCCAACAATCCTTCAGGACTTTGAGGAGTTTTTTACCCCTATATAAGTGTTACATAGGTGTTAAATGGGGTATATTTCCTTGTCTGATATTTTATACCCCACTTGGCCCCCAACAGGTTATGATAAACTCTTGGTTCTGGATCAAAAAGGGGTAGTTATTTTATTCTTCTCTCCCTGCTCCCCAAAATTATCTGAACAGATAACTTTCACAAATCGAACCGTATTAACTTGTCCCCTATGTCAAACATTCACGCGTTGCAAAAAATTTTTCCTGCCGGTTTCGATAACGGTTACGGAAGCCTCAAACTTTTAGTCGAAGGATTTGAAGTAGTTCGTGTTCCCAGCTATATAACTAATGCCGAGATGGAAGACGTACCAGGAAGGGTAGTTTTTAACGGTGCTGCTTACACAGTTGGAGAATCAGCTTTCCGCACAGGAAATTATTTTGACCGGAATACTGATAACAATGAAAATAAAGTTAACAACGCATTATTAACTTTGTTAGGTGCATTGGCACATCTGCCACACCGTAAAGCTTGGCACTTAAAATTAGTCGTCAGCTTACATGATGTTGGTCTGGCGAACGAATTACAAAAAGTACTCAGTGGGGAATATCAGCCAATACTAGCTGGCAAACAATCAGAAGTGAAAGTAGAAGTGCTGAAAGTTGTGCTAGAGGGGATGGGTGCATTATTCGGGCATCAATTACCAAAAAAATTAACCATTTTAG
>NZ_JAIVFV010000270.1 GCF_020829445.1 Nostoc sp. CHAB 5836 | reverse complement strand
ACTGACGTTGCGGCACCGGCGGCCTCTCGGTCTTCGTGGCGACGGCAATAGAACCAGCCTGCAACGCCGAGGACCAGCAGAAGCAGGCCGAAATAGAACTCGGTGTGGGTCGGGCCGATCAGGTCGAACAGCGGGGTGGCCGCGAGATTGAACAGCAGCATCGAGCCCGCCATGACGGCCAGCCGCAGCCGGAAGACGCGGGCGATCTCGGGGCCGCGAAACACGGTCTGCATGCGGGTGATCATCGGGATGAAATAGAAAGGTCCGCCGAAGCCCGCGATCAGGCCCGACAGCATCATCGCCGGCAGCTTGTAGGGATTGTCGAACACCCAGGCCGACAGGGCGAGCAGCGCGAAGCCGGTGCCCATGGCGACGTAGCCCAGGAACATGGTCGACAGCGGTCGGCGGAAGCGGACACTGCCGGCCACCAGGTTGCCGGCCACGTCGCCGACGCCGCAGGCACCGACGATCATGCCGAGCGAGGCCAGTCCGTGCAGCCCGAACAGGTGCGGATCGTGCTCCACCACCATCAGGGCGATGCAGAGTTGCAGGGCCACGCTCCACGGCCCGTTGGCAAAGGCGTTGATCATCAGCAGCGCGCCCATCGTCCGCTGGCGCAACATCAGCCGCGCGCCGTCGAGCAGGGCGTCCCAGGCGCCGCGCCAGCCGCCGCGGCCGGGCCGCGGCCTGAGTGCCGGGTCGTACAGCCGGTCGCGCACCGCCCACACCGCCAGCCCCGACAGCAGGAAGCCGACCGCCGTGATGGACAGGAAGTGGATCACCGGCAGCAGCGTGTTGAGCACCGCCGCCATCATCGGTCCGATCAGGCGGGCCAGCCGCCACGTCGCGTCGAACAGGCCGTTGATCGCCTGCATGGCGTCGCGGTCGGTGACCAGCACCGGCACCGCCGACTGCAGCGCCGGCGTGAACACCATGCGCATCGCCGCGAGGCCCATCACGGAAACGATGAGAAGCGGAATCGAGACGCCCCAGATGTAGAAGCCGATTACCGGCAGCAGGGCGAGCACCGCACTCGCATACTTGGCGCCGATCATGGCGCGGTCGGCCCGCCAGCGATCGAAGGCCGAAGCGCCCAGCAGGCCGACCACCAGCATGGCGGCGTACTGCGTGGCGTTGACGTAGCCCGCGGCATTGCCGATCTGCTCGGCCGCGATCCACACGACGGCCACGCGGAACAGGTCCTCGCCGATGGTCGAGGCGGCGAGGCCCGACCAGATCGTGGCGACGGCGGGATCCTTGAGCGGACGGAAGACGGGGATCATGCCGGTCGACGATTCCCGATCACCCTCATCCTGAGGAGGCGCGAAGCGCCGTCTCGAAGGATGGGCAACAGACGCAGTGCGGGTTCCCACCCTTCGAGACGCGGCCTGCGGCCGCTCCTCAGGGTAAGGCGATTGGCCGGAGTCGTGGACGTCACTTCACCCAAACGCCGCCGTCCTTGTTCTTGTAGCCGAGGCTGAGATACGCCGCGTCGACCAGCGACTGGCCGCGTTCGTTCATCAGCAGACCCGGGCCCATGCGGTTCATCGTGTAGCCGAACGACAGGCCCGCGACCGGATCGGCAAAGCCCAGCGAGCCGCCGGCGCCGACATGGCCGAACGCGGCGCTGCTCATGATGACGCTGTCGCAATCCTCGCCCCACAGCTTGGCGGCCATGCTGCGCTTCCGGTTGTCCATCGACTTCATGAAGCCCAGCGCGAAGCGCGTCGGGATGCGGAGCGTGGCGTCGTCGTGCGTCGCCATTGAAACCTCGCCCATGCGGGCGAGGGTGGTCGCATCGACCAGGTCGCCGCCGCCGTTCGCCAGCGGCGCATACATGCCGGCCAGGCCGCGCGCGTTGGTGATGCCGTTGGCCGCGCCGATTTCGGCGGCGTGGCCGGCGCGTGTGTTGGCGCCACCCGAGCGCCAGGCGCCGTTGTTGAAATAGAACAGCGCCGCCACCGATTCCTTGTTGGTGGCGAGGTCGCGCATGAAGGGCGTCACCGCGTCGGCCGCCTTGTAGACATGGGCCACGATGGGTGCGACCCGCGGCTCGATCTCCTCCGGCAGGCCGATCCAGAAATCGAGGCCCAGCGGCCCCGCGATCTCCTCGCGGAAGAAGGTGCCCAGCGACCTGCCCGACGCGCGCCGCACCATCTCGCCGACCGTCCAGCCGAAGGTGAAGCCATGATAGCCGTTGCGCGTGCCGGGCTCCCAGAACGGGACCTCGGCCGCCAGGCGTTCGGTCATGTAGGCCCAGTCATAGGGCCCGTCGTCCTTCACCCTGGCGCGCACGGCGGGCACCGCCGAGGAATGGTCGAGCATCATGCGCGTCGTCACGCGCTCCTTGCCGTGTTGGGCGAACTCCGGCCACAGCTCGGCGACCGGCGCGTCGAGATCGAGCGCGCCGCGGCTCGCCAGCACATGCGCGCACAGCGCCGTCGCGCCCTTGGTGCAGGAGAAGACGATGCTCACTGTGTCGCGGGTCCACGGCGTCTGGGCCTTTGGATCGGCGACGCCGCCCCACAGGTCGACGACCGTCTCGCCGCCTACCGTCAGGCAGACCGAGGCGCCGATCTCGCCCTTCTCCTTGAGGTTCGTCTCGAAGGCTTCGGCGACCCGCTCGAAGCCCGGCCGGCAGGTCCCTTGGGTCATGGGTGCGCTCATTGCTTCGGGACCGGCAGCTTGAAGGCGTCGAGCACGAAGCGCGCACAGTGGGAAAGGCCGGTCTGGTCGATCCCGTGACTGACGCCCTTGGCGATGTGCACGCCGACTTCCACCCCGTTCTCCTGCAGCGTGTGCGCGGCGCGCTGGGTGAGCACGGCCGGCAGCATCTCGTCGCTGTCGCCATGGACCAGCAGCACCGGCGGCTTCGATTTGATCTCAGCCTTGAGCGAATCGGGTGCGGCCAGCATCCCGGAGAAGCCGACGATGCCGGCCAGCGGCGTGGCGCGGCGCAGGCCGACATGCAGCGCCATCATGGTGCCCTGGCTGAAGCCGATCAGGACGGTCTTCGATTCGTCGAGCCCGTACTTCGCCATCGTGTCGTCCAGGAACTGCTCGACGAAGGGCGCGGCCGAGCGCACACCGGCTGCCGCGACCTCGGGATCGAGGCGCGAGATGCCGAACCACTGGAAGCCCATCGGATTGCCCTCGCACGGATAGGGCGCGTTGGGCGCGTGGAACACCACGTCGGGCATCAGCGGCGCCAGCACGGGCGCGAGGCCGATCAGGTCGTTGCCGTCGGCGCCGTAGCCGTGCAGCAGGATCACCAGATGGCCGGGCTTGCCGCCGGCATGAGGGCCGTGGCTGGGGCCGTCGATCTTCTTGGTCATTTCGCCTTTTTCTCCTTTGCGCCCCAGTCCGGCATGTTGCGGCGATAGTGCCAGAGCACGAGCGCGGCCGCGCTGCGCCAGGGCCGCCAGGCCTCGGCAATTTTGAGAAGCCGCTTTGCGTCGGGGCGGGTGCGTAGCTTCTTGAGATGCTGGGCAGCCACCACGAGGCCGAGATCGAGGCCCGGCATGATGTCGGGCCGGCCGTGCGCGAACATCAGGTAGATTTCCGCCGTCCAGGGTCCGATGCCCTTGGCCTGCGTGAGCATGGCGATGGCCGCCGCGTCGTCGAGTTCGTGCAGCGCGTCAAAGGTGATGCGGCCCTCGACGATGTCGGTGGCGAGGCTGCGGCCGTATTTCATCTTGGCGCCCGACAGGCCGACGGCGCGCAACTGCTCGTCGCTCATCGCTAGGAAGTCCGCTGGTTCCATCGACGGCACGGCGGCTTCGAGGCGGAGCCAGATACTGCGGGCGGCGTGAACCGAGACCTGCTGGCCGACGATCGAGCGCATCAGGCCGCCATAGCCGGTCGGCATCTCGCGCAGCTCGGGAGGACCGGTCTCGGCCAGGGCACGCGCGATGTCGGGATCCGCGGCCGCCAGCTCGGCCAGCGCCTTCTTCAGGGTCTTCTTGTCGAGGACGATCCGGGACGTCGTCTTGGAAGTCTTCTGGGGTGCCGTTCTGGCCATTGTGCTCCCGGCATAGCACGCGGCGAGGGGGCGCTGTAACGTCGGATCATGACCGTCGTCACGCGTTTTGCCCCCAGTCCGACGGGCGAACTTCATCTCGGCAGCGCCTATTCGGCTCGCATCGCCTGGCGGCGCGCGCGCGACGCGGGCGGCAACTTCCTGGTGCGCATCGAGGACATCGATATCCGCCGCTGCCGCCGCGAGTACGAGACCGCGATGCTGGCGGACCTGCAGTGGCTCGGCCTCGCCTGGGATGGCGAGGTGCGGCGCCAGTCGGACCATTTCGCGGATTACGGCCAAGTGATGGACCAGCTCGATGGGCGCGGCCTGGTCTATCCCTGCTTCTGCACCCGCGCCGATATCGCGGCTTCCACCAGTGCGCCGCATCCGACGGCGATGGGCCCCGACGGGCCGCTCTATCCCGGTACGTGCCGTCACCTCTCGAACGAGGAGCGTCGCCGCCGCATCGCCGCGGGCGTGGAACACTGCATGCGCTTCGATTGCGCCCGCGCGGCGGAGCAGGCGGGGCCCTATTCCTTCTTCGACGAGACGCTGGGCCAGCTCGAAGGCCAGCCGCGGCTGATGGGCGACTTCGTGATCGCGCGGAAGGACACGCCGACCAGCTACCATCTCTCGGTCACGGTGGACGACCATCTGCAGGGTGTCACGCTCGTCACGCGCGGCATCGACCTGCTGCCGTCGACCCATGTCCATGCCCTGCTTCAAAAGTTGCTGGGCTATGCTGCGCCGCAATATGCGCATCACCCGCTGTTGACCGACGCCACCGGCCGCCGCTTCGCCAAGCGCGACCGAGACCTCACCATTCGGGCCTTGCGCGAGAGCGGGAGGACGCCGGTGGACGTGTTCGAGATGATCGACGGTTGGAGTTGCGCGACCCCCGTGAAGGGCTGACACTTCGGTCATGGACCGGAAAGAACAACTGGCCGTCGGGAGGCGGCTGCTCGGCCATATCGAAGGCCGCACCACCGATCTCGCCGACGCGCTGTTCCGCAACCGCGTCGACGCCTATTCCTGCCGCGAGCGCGCCGCCCGCGAGCGCGACGCGCTGTTCCGCAGCCAGCCGCTGTTCATGGGGCTGTCGTCGCGCCTCTCCAAGCCCGGCGATTACATCACCGAAGACGTGGCCGGCATGCCGGTGCTGCTGGTACGCGGGCCCGACGGCGCAGTGCGCGCCTTCGCCAACATCTGCCGCCATCGCGGCGCGCCGGTCGCCGAGGGCTGCGGCAACACCCGCGCTTTCGTCTGCCCCTATCACGCCTGGACCTACGACACGCACGGCAAGCTGCTGGGGGTCACCGACAAGGCGGGCTTCGCCGGCCTCGACCTGGGCGCGCACGGCCTGGTGCGACTCCCGGCCGGCGAGAAGCACGGCATGATCTTTGTGCGCGCGACGCCAGTGGGCGAGGGCGAGCGTGCGGACATCGACGTCGATGCGGTGCTGGGCTCGTTCGTGTCGGACTTCGCGGCGCTGCGGCCCGAGACCTATCCGCTCTACTCGGTCGACCGCATCACGCCGCGCATCAACTGGAAGTTCGCCATCGATACGTTCCTCGAGGGCTATCACATCCCGCACCTGCACCGGAAAACCATCGCGCCGTACTTCATCGGCAACTGCGGCACCTTCGACGGCGCGGGCCGCCACGGCCGCATGTGCGTTCCGCGCACCTCGATCGAGGCGCTGCGCGAGCAGCCCGACGACGAACGCAACCTGCGTCCGCACATCATTGCGATCTACCAGCTCTTTCCCAACACCATCGTCATCTGGCAGGTCGACCATATCGAGGTCTGGCGCGCCTTCCCCGATCGCAACGACCCCGGTAGCTGCTCCGTCGAATTTACGCTCTACCGTCCCGCCGACAGCGACCGCCCGGAGAAGCACTGGGCCAAGAACCGCGACATCGCCATCCGCACCGTGCTCGACGAGGACTTCCCGCTGGGCGAGCGCATGCAGATCGGCTTCGAGTCCGGCGCGACGGAAGAGGTGATCTACGGCCGCAACGAACCCTCGCTGGTCCACTTCCATCGCTCCATCCGCAGCGCGCTGGGCGTGACGGCTTGAGGTGACGACCAGCCGAACGACGCGCGTCGCGCTGGTACTCAGCGTCATCCTGTTCGCCGCGAGCCTCAGGCAGGATGCGTTCTGCGTCTCCGGCATCTGCTCGGACTGGCAGGGCTGGAACATCCTTCTGTTCGGCGCGCTGGGTCATACGAGCTGGTT
>NZ_JAIVFV010000026.1 GCF_020829445.1 Nostoc sp. CHAB 5836 | reverse complement strand
GAAGCTTTTAATAAACTAGCTGAAGATATTTATACAATTAATCCATGCATAGCTCAAAACTATAGCTTATTATTTGAACAATTAATTTCATTCGGAAAAACCCCGCAAAATATAGCATATCTATGGAGCATAAATAGTCTTGAAGCTAGAAAACCAGGTGAATATTTAGAATTTAGTAGTCTACTATTTTTAGCACAAAGCCTGAGAAAACTGAAAACTAATGAAAGCTTACAACTTTGGGTTATATCTAATAATATTCAAGAAGTTAATGGAAATGAAATTCTAGATCCAGATAAAGCAACGGTATTAGGTTTATGTCAGGTAATTTCTCAAGAGTATCCTAATATAACCTGTCGGAATATTGATATTGCTTTAACTAAGCATCTAGATGTAGAGAAACAACAAGGCGATTGTGAAAGTAATATTATTGATAAACTTTTAAGCGAGTTAACATCTGCATCCTCAGACTTAGTTGTTGCTTATCGTGGTTCTTACCGTTGGGTACAAACATTTGAGCCAGTCCACTTAGAGCCAGTAGCTGAAGAAAAAACACTGTTGAGAAAACAGGGTGTTTATCTTTTCTCTGGCGGGATAGAAAGTATTGAAATTGTGCTAGCAGAATATTTAGTAAAAACTCTACAAGCAAAACTTATATTTATTGAAGATTTAGCTTTTCCAGAAAAGGATGATTTCTCTCAATGGCTTGGAACTCACACTCAAGAAAATGAAGTAAGTTACAAAATTCAACAATTGCTAGCATTAGAAAAATTAGGTGCAAAAGTTTTGGTATTACGTGCAGATCCAACTAATTATGAACAAATGCATCAAAGCTTTTCATCTAATAATATTGGGCAAATTAACGGGGTTATTTATTCAACTGGAATTATGCGTGAAAAAATATTTGGTTCAATTCCAGAAATTGGTAAACTAGAATTAGAAAACTTATTCGATTTACAACGTCGTAAAATTAGTGTATTAGAACAAGTTTTACAAAATCAAAAGTTAGACTTTTGTATCATCTTTTCGTCATTATCTTCTATATTAGGAGGATTTGGGTTATCTTTATATTCGGCAGTCAACCATTTGATAGATACCTTTTCTAAACAACATAACCGAAATAATTGTTTAACGTGGTATACTATAAACTGGGATAAATTACAACTAAATATTACCCAAGATAAAAAAACGATAGAACAGACATCTGGAGTAGAGTTAGCAATTACTCCAGCAGAAAGTATAGAAGTATTTAAAAGAATATTTTCTCTAGAAAAAGGAACTCAAATTGTTGTTTCTACAGTAGATATAGAGGCTCGGCATAATTATGCATTTAACCTTGATTATTTAGCAAATTCACAATCTTCTAATCAATTAAATTTATCCTTGCGCTATTGCAGACCTCAACTGAGTAATCCCTATGTTGCTCCGACAAATGAATTGGAAAAACAAATTACAGAAATATGGCAAGAGGTACTTGGGATTGCAGAAGTTGGCATTTACGACAACTTCTATGAGTTAGGAGGAGACTCTCTCATTGCAACTCAACTGGTTTCTCGATTACGAGCAAAATTTCCCGTAGATTTACCACTACGTGACCTTTTATTGCAAGCAATGATACCAGCCAAACAAGCAGAAATGATTGAGCAACTTCTGTTGGAAAAAATAGAAGAATTATCCGAAGAAGAGGTAGAAGCTCTTTTGGTTAACAGATATTGACTTACATTCTTAACTAAATCGGCGCAATTAAAGCTAACTGGCTAAGGCTGTCATTTGTCATTTGTCCTTCATTATTTACAAGGGTTTTAAGCCTATTTATGTTTCGTAACATATTTAGTTTTTTTCGCGCTAACTTACTTATCCAACTTATAAACATACTAAAGAAATAGTACCAAAACTATTTGATTGAAAACCTTCATTTTACAACAGGAAAAATAGTCTATGTCTCTGCTAAACAATCTTCCCAACTATGAACCCATCGCTCGTTTACAGAACGAATTCAAGAATACACCTGAAGATTTGCTAGCAGGCATAATACCTGCTTTAGAGCAAATTTTCTTATCACAACTTCCTGCGGGAGCGCATATTCTTGAACTTGGTTGTGGTTCTGGATATTTAGCGCAACAGCTTAACACTAGGGGATATAAAGTTACTGGAATAGACGCTTCTGAAGCGCTGCTAAACTACGCTAGAAAAAACGCACCTGAAAGTGAATTTATCCTTAGTGATATACGTAACTTTGAGTTCCCATCCATCTTTGATGCAGCTCTGGGAAATGATGTTCTCCATTTTATTCAAAACAATGAAGAGTTGAAAATGGTATTCAAAAACGTATATGCTACACTGAAAGATGGGGGCATTTTTGTGTTCAACATCCCAATAACAGATTGGCTACATGAAGCTGCTCAGAAAAACAATTTTAATATTGTCAGTGTCAATGATGAATGCTCATTGATAGAGTTATTCTACTACAAACCAGAAGAGAGAATGTGGGAAATCAAAGTCACAGGATTTGAATTAGTAGAAAAGGCTTGGAAGCGCTCAGATACTATTTGGTTAAGAAAAGACCATTTTTTAGAAGAAGTTGAGTCAGCCTTAAAAGATGCAGGTTTTACACAATTTAATTATTATAATACCAGAGACTTTGGAGAGAGCGAAGACATAGCTTGTTTTGTTTGTCAGAAAGCTTCTCTTCAGTAATATAAAAATCCTATTTTTTTTTGTGAACGCTCAAGATTTATCTGATCTCTCCTTTCTGCGGCTTTGCGTAAAATTAAATATTTTTTTATTTCAGGTAGGGACGCAGAGAAAGAGTTTCAAAGCATAAATAAATTTTGTAAAATTCTCCTGTTACCTGTATTTAACAGTACGTTCATAAATTAAATAGGATTGCGATCGCAACTAACAATTTTTAATTACATATTAACAATGGATAAACCTCGTTCTAATTTATCACCTGCAAAAAAAGCTCTCTTGGAAAAATGGAAGGGAGGAAAGTTTCTAGCTGATACTATTGCCAAACGACAAAAATTGAATAATATTCCCTTATCTTTCTCTCAACAAAGATTATGGTTTATTGACCAACTTTACCACGGCAGTTCTTTCTACAATATCCCTATTGCTTTTCATATAAAAGGACAACTGAATATTACAGCACTTCAACAAAGTCTGAATGAAATTCTCAAGCGCCACGAAATCTGGCGCACAAATTTTACACTTGTTAATGGAGAGCCAGTACAGGAAATTTCACCAAACTTAACTTGGGATTTACCTATTATTAATATTGAGCATTTGTCTGGTAAAAATTGGGAAGGAGAAGTTCAACAACTTGTAGCCGAATCAGCAACAAAACCCTTTAATTTAGCTAAAGGACTTTTAGTTAGAGCAACTTTACTACGCTTGAGTGAAGAAGAACACGTTTTGCTTGTTACCATGCACCACATCATTACGGATGGATGGTCTTGTAGTGTGTTCTTGCGGGAATTGTCAACACTATATGCGGCTTTCTCTACAAATCAGCCTTCTTCCTTACCTGAACTCCCGATTCAGTATGCAGATTTTGCAATTTGGCAACGCGATCGCATCCAAGGTGAATTCCTCGCGACCAAATTAAATTACTGGAAGCAACAACTAAGTGGTGAGCTTCCTGTACTACAATTACCCACAGACCGTCCGCGACCTAGCGTTACAACTTTTGCTGGTGCCAAGCAATATTTTACATTCTCAAAAGTGCTAACTGATGCGCTCAAACAATTCAGCCAGCGAGAAGATGCCACTTTATTTATGAGTTTGCTGGCAGCATTTAACATACTATTATATCGCTACACAAACCAAGAAGATATTGTGATTGGTTCTCCAATTGCCAACCGCAACCGAGCCGAATTAGAAGGAATGTTAGGATTATTTGTTAATACTTTGGTATTGCGTAATAACCTCAGTGGTAATCCCAATTTTCGCCAACTTTTACATCAAGTTCGTGAGATGACTCTCAATGCTTATGCACATCAAGATTTGCCTTTTGAGATGCTTGTAGAAGAATTACAGCCTGAACGAAATTTAAGCCGAAATCCACTTTATGAAGTCATGTTTGTCCTGCAAAATACTCCAACATCTGTGCAGGAAGTATCTGGATTAAGCTTACGTGCTTTAGATTTTGATAGTGGTACATCTCAACTTGATATTTTTCTGTCAATGTTTGAATCCCAAGAGGGATTAACAGGGTGTTTGGAGTACAATACAGATATTTTTGATTCAACAACAATTATCCAATTTATTAACAATTTCCAGACTTTATTAGAAAATATCCTTACTAATCCAGAGCAACACATCTGTGAATTATCGCTACTAACTGCTTCTGATCAAGAACAATTATTATTTAAATTTAATCAAACTCATGCAGATTATCAAGATGCACCTCTGCATCAATTATTTGAGCAACAAGTTGAACTAACACCTGACTCTTTAGCATTAATTAGCCAGACAGAAAAAGTTTCCTATCGTCAACTTAACTATAAAGTGAATCAGCTGGCACATTATTTGCAAAAACAGGGTGTTACAAAAGAAACACTGGTTGCTTTATGTCTTGAACGTTCTGAAGACATGGTGATAGGAATTTTAGCTATTCTCAAAGCTGGGGGTGTATACATTCCACTTGATCCAAGTTATCCAGTTGAGCGTCTGAATTTTATGCTCTCTGATTCTCAAGCTTCAGTATTAATTAGTCACCAAGAAATATCAGAAAAACTATCATTATCTTCCGCTAAAACTGTTTGCTTGGATATCTACAAAGACGAAATTGCTCAAGAAAGTCCAGAAAATCTCATTAATATCTCAAAAGCTGATAATCTTGCCTATATTATTTACACTTCTGGCTCAACTGGAACTCCTAAAGGTGTTCTTGGCACTCATCGGGGTACAGTCAATGGGTTACACTGGCTATGGAAAACTTATCCTTTCACCCCAGGAGAAGTTTGTTGTCAGAAAACAGCTATTAGCTTTGTAGATTCTGTATGGGAAATTTTTGCTCCTTTACTCAAAGGAATTCCTACTGTAATTATTAGCAATGCAACTGTATTAGATCCGCAGCTATTTATAGAAGCTTTGGCGCATTACAAAGTTACCCGTATTATACTTGTGCCGTCACTACTGCGTTTACTTCTAGATAATTACAGTCATTTGACCAAAAAACTATCGCCAGTAAAACTTTGGATAACTAGCGGAGAAGCACTATCTATTAAGTTAGCTAAAAATTTCCAAGAGTTAATGCCATTTGCAAAATTAATCAACCTCTACGGTTCATCAGAAGTTTCCGCCAACGCCACTTACTACGACACCAGTTTATTATCAGACCAAGCAAACAGCGTACCTATCGGTCGTCCTATTGATAATAGTCAAGTTTATGTGTTGAATCACGATTTACAACCAACACCTATAGGAGTTTTTGGCGAACTTTATATTGGTGGTGACGGATTGGCAAAGGGTTATTTACATCGTCTTGAATTAACTCAAGAAAGATTTATTGATAATCCCTTTGTCTACCAAACAAAGATTTACAAAACAGGGGATTTAGGGCGTTATCTTAATGATGGTAATATTGAATATTTGGGGCGCTATGATGAACAAGTAAAAATCAGGGGTTTTCGCGTCGAATTAAGTGAAATTACTACAGCTATTACACAACATTCAGATGTGCAAGAATCAGTTGTAATTGCCAACAATGATACCCAAGAAAATCAATCTTTAATTGCCTATATTGTCACAGATAAACACGACATCACTGCACAATTGTGGACTTATTTGCAACAAAAATTACCTACTTATATGCTACCATCTGCATTTGTGGTATTAAATGCACTCCCACTTACACCTAATGGTAAAGTAGACAAGCGTTCTCTTTGCACAGATGAAGTTATTCAGACAAATACTACTAAATCCTTAATTGCTCCTCGGAATTTTGCAGAATTATCATTAGTAAAGTTGTGGGAAAATCTCCTAAAGACTAACCACATTGGGGTGACAGAGAACTTTTTTGACTTAGGTGGTCACTCATTTTTAGCTGTACGCTTAATGGCTCAAATCCAAGATAAATTCGGGCATAATCTTAGCTTATCTACTCTTTTTGAAAATCCTACAATTGAGAAACTAGCTGTTATTGTCAGTCAGCGATCGCACGAAATTTACAATTCACCTATTGTAGCAATTAACTCTTCTGGTTCCAAGACACCTTTCTTTTGTATGCATGGTGCTGGTGGAGGCATTAATAATTACTTTAAGTTATCCAGAAGGCTTGGTGAAGATTATCCATTTTATGCCCTAGAACATACCCCTGACAAAGAAAACACTAAAATTCTCTCATTAGAAGAGACAGCAAATAATTACCTCCAAGAAATTCGGAAAGTGCAACCAAATGGCCCTTATCTTTTAGGTGGACATTGTTACGGCGGTGTACTTGCTTTTGAAATGGCGCAGCAATTACAAAGACAGGGTGAAACGGTAGATCTGCTAGTTGTTATCGATGCCATACTCTCAGAAACACGCATTGAATCGACAAAAGATGATGATGCAAAATTTTTACTCCGCATGGCTGAATCGATAAAAACCGATAATAATATAGATTTTTCAATTCCTTTTGAAGAACTTCGAGATTTGTCACTAAATGAGCAACTCGATTTGATTAATCAAAAAGCAAACTTCATCTTTAGCGATACAGAAATTAAAGATTTTATCAACTATTACAAACTTTTTAAAGCTGATGTTCAAGCCATGCGAGATTATGTTCCGCGACTTTATCCTGAGCCTATAACTCTATTTCGAGCCAAAGAAGAGATTATTCATGACTTTGACAATCCAGAATGGAATACTGATGATCCCTTACTAGGTTGGGGTAAATATTCTAATCAACCCATTCAAGTAATTGAAGTTCCTGGCGATCATTTCTCGATTTTCATTGAGCCTCATATTCAAGAATTAGCTAAACATCTGAGAAATTGTATCGATCATGCTGCGTGCAATGTCATAAATAATGGGAGTAAAAAATCATAATGAAACTTCCCCCAGAACTGAAAACACCCTTGTGGTTCCTAGGTCTACAATTCGAGCTTAATCCCTTTAGTTATTTAGATACTATTTCCAAACGTTATGGTGACATAGTTACTGTAATGTCTGGTTCTACACCAATTGTTTATATCAGCAATCCTTCAGGGATAAAAGAAGTTTTTACAAATACCAAAGAAATTACAGCTAGCGGTGCATTAAACCAAGATTTCGCCTTCATAACCGGAGATAAAGGAGTCTTGCAACTTGATGGTTTAATTCATAAAAATCGCCGTAAGCTCCTAATGCAGGCTTTTCATGGAGCGCGGATGCAAGCCTGTGGTCGAGGTATCTGTGAACTCACAGAAAAGATGATGAATAAACAGGTGATTGGAAAACCTTTTCTTGCATACCCGGTGATTGAAGAGATTACCTTTCAAGTGGGTATAGAAAGGGTAATTGGTTTGGATGGAGGAGAACGCCATGAAAAAATTAAGCATTTATTTGCATCTTTGCTTAAACTCGATAGACAATCTCTTATAGTTAAGATTTTTAGCAAGATTTTCCTAGAAAAAGATTTAGGCCGATGGAGTCCACAGGGATATCTCCTTCACCTCCGGCGAGAACTTTTTCAATTGCTATCTACCGAGGTTAAAGAACGTCGCCAGCAAACAGATTTATCACACACTGATATACTTAGCGATTTGATATTTGCTTGTGATGAAACAGGTGAAACATTAAGCAATGAAGAGGTGCGTGACCTGCTACTATCACCTATATTTGCAGCTGGTGATGCTTCCGGAACTGCGATTAGTTGGTCTTTATATTGGATTCATCGGTTAAAAAATGTTCGAGAGAAACTACTGGAAGAACTTGATAGTCTTGGTCAAAATCCAGACCCAATTAGCATTGTTGCACTCCCTTATCTAAGTGCTGTTTGTAACGAAGTTTTGCGAATTTACCCAACTCAGTTGTTTACATTTCCCAGGTTGGTAGAATCGCCAATTGAATTAATGGGCTATAAACTAAATCCCGGTACGATACTTATTGGTAATATTTATTCGACCCATCAACGTGATGATTTATATCCAAATCCAAAAGAATTTCAGCCAGAACGCTTTTTAGAAAAACAATTTTCTCCCTACGAATTTCTGCCATTTGGTGGCGGTTCTCGTGTATGCATTGGTGCGACTTTTGCCCTCTTTGAAATGAAACTTATATTAGCAACCATTCTTTCACACTATCAATTAGAGTTGGTCAGTCAGCGCCCAGAACGTCCCAAATTTGCAGGTTTAATTTCTTCTCCTGCAAGTGGCGTGAAAATGGTTATGCGTGGTCAGCGTCAAGATCAAGGAAAGTCGCAGCCATTAGCTGTTGGTCTAGTTTAGCCAGTGAATTTGATGTTTGATTCTGTTGATATATTTTTCTGAAAAATTTGATTGATGAGTTTGTTTTTTTCTAGCTAAATATCTATAAATCATCGGAGTGAATCAGATTTATGACACTACCACCAGGGCCGAAAATCCCATTATGGCTACTAAGTCAGCAACTAGACACTAATCCCCTTGGCTGCTTGGATGCTATTTACCAACGCTATGGCGATATTATCACCATAATGGCTGGTTCTACACCAATAGTTTACGTCAGCAATCCATCAGGAATAAAGCAGTATTTAACTAATACTAAAGAAATTACAATCTCTACTATTCCCCCAGGAGATTCCCCGATTACAGTCGGACAGATGGGACAGCAAGGAATCCTTCATATTGATGGCTTAGTTCACAAACATCGTCGTCCTCTGTTAATGAAGGCTTACCACGGGGAGCGGATGAACGCTACTGGAAAAAGTATTTGTGAACTCACAGAAAAAATTATTAGTCAACAGACGATCGCAAAAACTTTCATTGCCAATGAAATGTTATCAAAAATCACCTTACAAGTAGCTATAGAAGTTGTGATTGGATTACGAGAAGGAGAGCGCTATGAAAAAATCAAACATCTATATACCTCTTGCATGAAATATGAAAAATCTCCCCTGTTTGAGATCATAAAGAAATTGCCTTTTGCACAATTGGATTTAGGTCGGCTAAGTCCGTGGGGATACCATAAATATCTGCTGAAAGAAATTTTCCAATTTTTATATGATGAAGTCAAAGAACGCCGTAAACAAGCAGATTCTTCACGCACTGATATGCTCAACGATCTGATATTTGCTTGTGATGAAACAGGTAAACCGCTAAGTGATGAAGAGGTGCGCGATCTTTTGTTTTTGCCTATATCAGCAAGTAATAATGGTGCAACAGATTCTCTTACCTGGCTATTATACTGGGTTCACAGTTTAACAGATGTGCGTGAGCAACTACTTGATGAACTCGATAGCCTTGGTGAAAACCCAGATCCGATGAAGATTGTAGCATTGCCTTACCTTAATGCTGTTTGCAACGAGGCTTTACGAATTTACCCAAGTTCGATGTTCTCGCTGGCAAGGGTGGTAGTTTCTCCAGTGGAAATCATGGGGTATGAATTAATTCCAGGTACGATCCTCTTTACTAATATTTATTCAACACATCAACGTGAAGATGTGTATCCAGAACCGAAACAATTTAAACCAGAGCGCTTTCTAGAAAACAAATTCTCTCCCTATGAATTTATTCCCTTCGGTGGCGGCGCTCGTAGTTGTATTGCAGGAGCTTTTTCGAGCTTTCAAATGAAGCTTGTGTTAGCAACAATTCTTTCAAACTATAAATTAACGCTGGTTAATAAGCGACCAGAACAAGCAAAGCATTCCAATGATCAATGTTACGCCAAGAGTGGCGTGAAAATGGTTATGCATGGTCGGCGTCAGCATCAAGGAAAGTCAAGACCACTTGTTTCTGACTTTGTTTAAATATTGGATTTAGTTGATATACGCCATATTTTTAGTTTTACCCTTTTCAAGTATAAAAATACATTTCATCTTGGAGACAATAAGTATGAATCAGAGTAATAAAGGCGCAGTTGTCATCACAGGAACATCCACCGGCTTAGGTCGAGTAACTGCGCTTTCACTTGCCAAGGAAGGATATCGAGTTTTTGCTGGAGTCCGCACTGAGAAAGATTCACAGTCGCTAAAACAGGCGGCATCTGGTAATTTAACACCTATTATTATGGACATCACCAAAGCGGAAGAAATTAAATCTGCTTTAGAATTTGTCTCACTAGCGGTTCGAGAAGAAGGATTATTCGCATTAATTAATAATGCAGTTGTAGCAGTAGATGGCCCACTAGAATGTCTTAAAATAGATGATATCAGATGGAATTTTGAAGTAAATGTTATTGGGCAAATTACAGTTACCCAAGCATTCTTGCCATTGATTCGGAAAGCTAAAGGTCGAATCATCAATATCAGTGCAATTTGTGGGAGATTAGCTCTACCTTATAGAAGTCTTTTGTGTGCTTCTAAATTTGCGATCGAGGCAATTACAGATTGTTTAAGAATGGAATTATGCTCTAGTGGCATTGAGGTTATTTCCATCTTGCCAGGAGGAATAGTAACTCCAGAACAGGCTGACAAAGTAGAAGTTAGTTATCAGGAAACATTAGCTAATATGTCTCCCGAAACTAAAGCTATATATGGCAATAATTACAAAATATATATGCAAGGAGCAGTAGAAGACAATCGCAGCACAGGGTTACCACCTGAAAAAGTGGCAAGTACGATTTTGAAAGCTCTGCACGCTAGAAAGCCTAAAAGACAATATTTTGTCACACAATCATCATGGGAACTTAATCTATATGCCTTGTATAAAAGATTGGTGCCACATCAATATTTTTATGACACCTTGTATAAGGGTATGCAAAAAGGAATGGGATTTGATTAATCATTTATCACTATTTCATTCTTTTTGAATAACAGCTACAGAGATAGTAAATATGCCAACTCAACATACTCACCAAGTTATCACAAGTGACTGTCGTTTTTGTTCCTTAGTTTCTAAAACCAATGGAGAAGATCCTATTGGGACAGCAGGTACTTGCGAACATTGGTTGATTATGGAAGTTCCGCAACCTTGGCCGCAAGAAATATTTCAAGAAAATCCAACGATTAAATCATTGATGGGTTTATTTGAAGAGTTAATTTTTAAGCATGGGGTCAAGTTGAAACCGATGCTAATTGCTCCTGATGGCGAGTATTCTCATCCTGGCTTTACCCGCGTGTTCTACTACTATCGTCCTGCAAGGCTTTTTTCTCAGTTTGAGAAACAAGAATTTGTTGTTCCAGAAAGCGAAACTGCTGCTTTGGTGACAGCAATATTCAAGCAATTAATGCAACAACCCAACGATTTATCGGAATTTCAGCAATATCTACAACAAACGAGTCACATTCGTGAACTCATGGTTTGTACCCATGCTCAAGTTGACCTTGCTTGTGGCAGATTTGGGACTTCCATCTACCGACAATTACGTAAAGCTTATGCTCCTGCTTCTAATGGAAAATTAAGAGTCTGGCAAACAACTCATTTTGGTGGTCATCAATTTGCTCCTACCTTAGTTGATTTACCCCAAGGCTGCTTATGGGGACATTTAGAGCCAGATGTATTGGATTTATTGGTGCAGCGAAATGGTTCAGTTTCTGGTTTGCGTCAACACTATCGAGGATGGACTGGTTTAAGCAAATTTGAGCAAAGTGCTGAACGCGAAATTTGGATGCAGTGTGGTTGGAGTTGGCTAGATTACTTGAAAGCAGGCAAAGTGCTGGCGATGGAAGAGGTTGCTGAAGGAGAGGATGCTGAGTGGGCAGAAGTTCGTATTGATTTTGTAGTTCCAGATGGTAGTACATCAGGGGCCTATGAAGCCAGAGTAGAAGTTTGTGGTGAGGTCATGAGTGCATTTAACTCAGCAAAAGAGATGGAGTTAGAAGCAGTGAGGCAGTATCGCGTTAGCCGTTTGATTAAGGTTGAGTCAACAGAAATGAGCCAAAAATGAAAAAATGATTTCACAAAAACAATCTCAAATTACACATGAAATACTTCAAGGTAATCTTGTTAAGCTGATGTTCAAGTTATCAATTCCCAGTACTCTGGGAATACTGATGTTTAGCTTGAATAATTTTCTTGATGCTTTATTTGCAGGGCAATTTCTTGGTGAAACAGATCTGGCTGGTATTACCCTTGCACTACCGCTCACTGGTATAGCTGAGGGATTTTCTGCCTTAGTTGGGGTCGGTTCTGGTTCTGCTCTGAGTCAAGCCATTGGTTCTGGAAATATCAAAATTCAGTCGAAAATATTTGGTAACTTAGTGGTTATGGGTGTAGCGATCGCTTTTGTGATCACAACCCTTGGCTATAGCTTTAGTGAAAAATTAATTGTGTTCATGGGAGGAAGTGGCGAAGTAGCCTCTGCTGGTGTGGCATATTTTAAGACTTATATACTGGGTTCAGTATTTTATATACTAGCGGGAGCTTCTAGCCAGATCATTAAATCAGAAGGCAAAATTAGACTATCAACTATATTTGACTTAATTTTTATTATCCTTAATATTGTCTTAAATTTAATATTTATAAGTGTCTTTCGTTGGGGTATTCAAGGAATTGCCCTGGCTACAGTTATTGCAATGGCTGTTTCTACTTTTATCAACTTAACTTATTTCCTTTCTGGCAAAAGTTCTATTCTAGTCAATCTTAAAAAAATAGCGATCGCAATAGATTTATTACGTACAATCTTATCCGTCGGCATATCACAATTATTTTATCCAATTACGATATTAATTCAAGACTTTGTGATTTTCAATTTAATTTCTTACTACGGCACAGATAGCGATATTGCTTTTTTTGGAGCAACAGTCAAAGTCTCTTCATTTGTATTTATCCCTATCATTGGTTTCGCACAAGCATTACAACCTATAATCGGCATAAATTATGGCGCACAAAATTATGAAAGGATAAAAAAAGCCTACTTAACTTTTGCCATCATTGGCACTATTTTAGCAATATTAATTTGGCTGCCTTTACAATTATTCCCGAAGTCATTTTTAGGGATAATTCTCCCAGGTGCTAATTTTACAGAAGGTGATATATTTAATTTTATAATTCTCAGTATATTAATACCAGTATGGCCTTTAGCATACTTTAGCAATACTCTTTTTCTATCTATAGGCAAAGGTAAAACTGTGTTAGTAGTAATTTTATTAAGAAGTATAATTTTAACAGTGCCAATGATCCTCTTCTTTTCAAGAATATCAGGTGTAAGGGGCATATATTATGGAATGTTGTTTGCAGACATTTTATTTATGTTAATTGTATTTCTATTAACAGTTTGGGAATTTAAATATTTAAGTTTACTCAAAGCTGAAGTGAGTAAATAGGGAGAGATAACTATTAAAATACTGGAGTTTTTCTGCACAAATTAACTAAATTGTTACCAAATTGTGAGACATATTTAATCAAATATCAAGAGGTAAGTTATGTATCAAAATGACAAAGAAGACACAACAATTTACAAAGTTGTAGTTAATCACGAAGAACAGTATTCGATTTGGCCATCTGAGCGGGAAAACCCCGTTGGTTGGCAGGATGCTGGAAAAAATGGTTTAAAGCAAGAATGTCTGGATTACATCAAAGAAGTCTGGACTGATATGAGGCCGCTTAGTCTGCGGAAAAAGATGCAGGAAACGTTTGGCAATATTTAGGCAGATGGGCATTTAAATTGCCTTCCTTGATAAACCTGATCTAAGTTGAGAACCGTAGTTTTCGCCCTCACCCTAAATCCCTTTCCCAGATATGAGAGCTACGGTGTATACACAAGTATGAAATAGTTTTAAATTTGGGTTTGAACTCTGGTTTTACCCCACCCTAACCCTCCCCTTATAAAGGGTCTACGGTGTACACAGAAGTCCCAAAAGCCTCTACCCACGTTTTTGTGAGAGTGAAACTGTTACACTCACCGACATCCCGCCCAGAAATAAATTTCTGGGCTGATAGGGAAAGTCCACTGAAAGTGGACTGACATTAATTATTTAGTCCACTTTCAGTGGACTTGGGCTATGAGACTCGGAATTGATTCCGAGGCGGGATAGAACACACAGCGAGATTCATTGGCTGCGGCAAAAATTGTGTGTACCCCGTAGCCGATATATTGGGGAGGGAACAAGATAGACGTGGTTTATATGCATTCTTCTACTGCTGAAATTTCAACTTTCTTTACCTTAGTAACGCTTGTTAAAAATGGAGAGTTTATATGATCAATTCCTCAGCTTCTCAGACACGGATATGGTTTATTACTGGTTGCTCAAAAGGTTTAGGTCGAGCATTAGCAGAAACAGTGCTTGAGCGGGGTGAAACTGTGGTGCTAACAGCACGGAATCTACAGCAGATAGAAGATTTAGTAACAAAATTTCCGAATCGGACATTAGCGGTGCAACTTGATGTCACGAAACCCAAAGAAATTCAGGAAGCAGTGAAACAGGCAATTGCCAAGTTTGGACGCATTGATGTACTTGTGAATAATGCTGGATATGGGGTTTTAGGAGCAATAGAAGAAGTCAGCAATGAAGAAGTTCGTCGTCAGTTTGAAACCAACTTTTTTGGTGTCTTGGAAGTGCTACGGAATGTATTACCTCAGATGCGACAACAACGCAGTGGACACATTCTTAATATTTCATCAGTGGGTGGCTTTGTGTCTTATGCTGGTACGGGAATCTATAATGGGGCAAAATTTGCGATCGAAGGAATTTCTGAAGCATTAGCTCAAGAAGTTACACCTCTCGGTATCAAAATCACAATAGTTGAACCTGGCGCATTTCGGACAAATTTTGTTACACGTTCTCTTGTCATCACTGATAGCGAAATCAATGACTATGAATCAGTGATTGGTGAGATGCGTCAAGGTGCGCGAGATATTCTGGATATGAAATTGGAATTTTTGGAACCAGGTGATCCGAAGAAAGCAGCTTTGGCGATGATTCAAGTAGTTGATAGCGAAAATCCGCCACTGAGATTGCTGCTAGGAGAAGATGCAATTTATGCTATTAATGCCAAGCTGGAGGCGGTCAAAACAGAACTAGATGCTTGGAGAGAAGTTTCTCTAAATACTGCGTTTGATGAGGTTCTAGTAACCAAATAGCGTGATTTTTTGCGGTTTACTATAACAGCTGTACGTTCGCTCATTTTTGAAGGTAAGAGGAATTAATACCTTACCTCAGATCTTGCAACAGTCACGAAGCGTGACGCGAACAAGATTGGTAGTGCAATTCGACACCATTGGGGAATCGAAAACTCTGTTCATTGGACATTGGATGTCACATTCGGTGAGGATGAATGTCGGATTCGTTCTCTGCACAGTCCACAGAATAATGCTAAAGCTAGGTCGTATTGCTCTCAATGCCTTAGAGCGAGAATCATCTTTTCGTCGCAGTATTCGACAAAAGTCACGCCGAGCCGCTATGAATGATCAGTATATGATTTCTGTGTTGGCGGCGGCTCTTCCAAACTCAACACTCTCCTAGAATCCACTTGTCAATAGGGTTTGAGACGCGCTAACCCTGGTTTACCCTTGTCTTCAAAACTAAGTATTTAGCTAAATTTGATGCTCAAAATTCTCGTTGATTTATCGCTTAATTACTGTTGACAAAAATATTTTTCCCTTAACTTGTCACGAATGGAGCGCGATGGAGTGTGGCGTACATTTTGGTTCCAATGCCACTCGCACGCGGCTTCCGGCTTCCGGCTTTTTGAGAATCAACTGAGCAAATTACGTAATTATCTTGAGGCTTTTTCCCTAGCTAACAATTATATTTGAATCTCTAGCTCAAAGTTTCCAAAATCTTGAGCAATTTTTATCATTTTTTAGTAATATTCATTTTTTGAGCTTACTATGTACACTGCCATTCAAAATGTTTATTCCAAAACCTTTAATTACTTTCATAAAACACACGCATATTTAACCAAGAATCCCAGATTGTTTTTGGTACGTAAGTTAGCTCGTTTTGAGGTATTACGTAATGGGATTCATTATTTATTTAAAAATCAAAAAGAATCGGAAGAAATTAGCCAATTTAATCATTATTTTTTTGAAAATATTGATTTAGATATAATCAACTCATCTTTAAAAGAGAATGGTTATTACTCAGGTCTTAATTTGCCTCAATATATTGTACAAGAAATATTAGAATTTGCTGAGTCTAATATTTGTTATGGGAACAGAGATCCGAAACTTTACTTTTATTTAAGTAATAAAAAACAAGCAGAAATCTCCAATGGTAAGCAATTTATTGTAGGTAGTTACTTACACAATATTGAAAAGTGTCCAGCTATTAATAAGATGAAAACTGAGCCAGGATTATTAGCGATCGCAGCTAAATTTTTAGAGGCTCGACCTGTACATATAGCTAGTGAGCTAGTTTGGAGTTTTCCAGTTTCAACAGAATGGATTGAGCAACTGAACTTAGCTCAAGTATTTCACTATGATATAGATGACTATAAATTTCTGAAATTCTTTTTTTATTTAACAAATGTAGATATGTTTAACGGCCCTCATGTTTGTATTCGTGGAAGTCACAAAAATAAAAAGTTTTTACACCAGTTGATAGGTTTACGCTGCGCTAATTTAGATGATAAAAAAATTGTTGATTACTATGGTGCTGAGAATTTAGTCAATTTTTATGGCCCAGCAGGTTTTGGGTTTGTAGAAGATCCATTCTGTTTCCACAAAGGTACTCCACCCACCGATAAAGCGCGCTTGTTTCTTCAGCTAGAATTTGCCATCAATAACTATAAAGATATTAGAAGTTTCAAATAGCGAATTGCCCTCAGACTAGAAATCCTTTGAATCTTTTTTAAGTAGTTTTTAAAGATAGCGATCGCATTAATCTTTCTCATCGAACCCTAAAATTCCATTTACCTTTCTACCAAGCCCACCTGTCCGCCAATTAGCCCTAAAAATCCTGTTTCCGAGTGCTGAATCTCCAAAAAACTTGCTTGCTCCGGTGAGGTTTTATAAATTCGGAATGTCTTCATTATTCCCAAAGTAGCAGCACTTTCTAGAGGCCCAACAAAACTAATATCCCGGTCAAGAAAATAAGTTTGATTAGCCCAATGAATCATCTGATTTGAATTTAAAAAGTAGCAGCCGGAGTGGGGATTCAGGGCGCGACGAAAGGTAATTGGTGTATTCATAATTGTACCTTTGAGTTCTTGTTGCTCTTGCACATTTTGAAAGGGAGCAGTTACTCGCAAAGCCAAGTCTCCATCAATGTAAGCTTTATTAACCAAACCATAAAGAGAGACTTCATAACGATTTGGCTGGAGTAAATTTAAATCACCAGCTTGTTGGGTAAACCAGTCTAATTTGATAAAAAACCAAGGGTCATAGATAATTAGATCATCTTCAAGAAAGCAGTAGTAATCATACTGACCGAGACAATTTTGTAGAACAGCTTGGCACTCAAACCCTAAAAGCAGAGGTTCTACATTAGTAGAATGATGCTTATATAAATGTGATGGTAAGGCAAGCTGATTCAGAAGATGATTATCTTGGGTTGTACAAATAACAATATCTATTTCATGAGACTGAGGTTGATTAGCAGGGTAAGCTAGTCGTTGAGCAATATTGATGATACTTTGAGATTTGCCAAATAATTGGTGTAAGGCGGTAAGGCTTTGAGTTAACGCCTGTAAGCGGGGTTGCGGGTCTTTGCGTTGGGAAGCATGACGACCCTCACTGCTAGGTTTGAAATAATGGGCAATGGTAAGAATAATTCGCATTTTAAATATCGTTTTTATTTGTCATTGGTCATTGGGGAGTGACAAGAAATAAATTACTCAAATAAACGAACCACAGAGGCACAAAGAGCGCAGAGGAATCAGGAGAAGAGAGTTTTTTGGGTATTTTTTTATTCGCGGCTTTGTTTGAGACAAAAAATATTTATTCATGATGCTAATGATCAATGACAATAGTTACTTAATTTCTGCCAAATCCTTTAGAATTTGGGGTTTTTTTCAAACTATTAGAACTTTTACCAGCGAACATCCATTGCAAATGCTGTGGTAACAGTTTCGCCAAATCATAACGCTTCAGAATTGTCTCTCGCGCATTGGCACGAATTTCATTCATCTCTTGAGGATTATTTAGTGCTTCTTCAACCCTATCAGCAATATTCTGGGGAGAAAAGAAGTCTACCAGCAGTCCATTTACCCCATCCTGTACAACTTCCAAGACTGGCGCAGTCTTAGAAGCTACTAATAAACACCCTGCTGCCATTACTTCTAACATTGACCAGGATAAAACAAAAGGACGGGTTAAATAAATATGAGCAGAAGAAGCTTGCAAAACCTGAAGGTACTCATTGTAAGGTAGCCTATCTGTAAAGTGCAGCCTCGATAAATCCAAAGATAATTTTTCTAACATTAATTGTTTATAAGTCTGGTCATCGGGGAGATTTTTCCCATAAGCAACTCTATCTTCTCCCACAACTACCACATGACACTTAGGTCTTCGCTGCTGAATTAGCGCCACCGTTTCCATAAACTGCGGAAAACCTCTATAAGGTTCCATCCCCCGTCCCACATAAGTTATCAACTCTTCCACATGAGAAAGATCAAGATTTATTCTTGGTAAAACTAACTTTGCGCCTGGTTTGGGAACAAAATATTTGGTATCAATACCATCGTGAAGTACAGTAATTTTGCTATGATATTCTTTGGGAAACTGCTGGCGCTGCCAATTCGTTGGAGAAAGACCGCGATCGCAAGTATATAAATCAGTCAAAATCGGGGTATTTTTGACGCGGATGCGGCATTCATCATCAGCAGTCAGTGGATCATCGGGATCAAAATCTGCATCGGAACCGTGAGCATGGTAAAACCACTCGAAATAACACAATAATTCTGCTTTCGGGAAAACATCTTTCATGAATAAAGTCGGCCCCCAACCAGAATGACCATAAACTATATCAGGAACGAAACCCTCGGCTTTTAATTTTTCTGCTACCCGATAGACAGCCTGAGCAGTGAGAACAGCGTTTTCTAGGTTGCGAACATAGTGGTGGGTTTGGGGAGCAGCTTCACGAGAAGGAGTATAAATAGCTTTATAAACGCCAGGTATTTCCCCTTCACGTCGATTTGTCCCAAAAACGACTTTGTAATTAGCATTTTTACCTAAAACTGTTACTAGGTTGCGAAATTGCGAGGGAAAATTGGGATGTAAAAATAAAATTTTCATTGGAACAATCTTGATTAATTTATTGCCAGATAAAATAAATTAAGGCAAGCTGCTTAAGATTATAAGATTATTTATCACGATTTTTAGCAAGTAAATTTAGGTAAATGGTTGCCCGAAAATGCGAAAATAATCGCAAATTCGTGTTATGACCATGAAATTTATTGGCATTGATTTAGGCTGGCGATCGCAACCAAGTGGACTGTGCTGCTTAAAATGGATAAATGGAGAACTGCAACTACTTGATTTAGACCGCAAAGAAGCGATCGCAGACATCCTCACCTGGATCGATCAGAGCGTACAACCAGACGAACCAGCCATCATCGCCGTCGATGCACCTACCCTCATACCCAACGCTACTGGGAGTCGCCTCGCCGACAAACTCAGCCACAAGTACTTTGGCAAATATCATGCGGGATGTTACCCAGCTAATCAAAACCTATCCTTCGCAGAACGCACCATCAACTTTGGACTACAATTAGAATCACGCGGTTTTGCACACGCACCCACCATCGAACCGCAAAAACTTGGCAGATATCAAATAGAAGTCTTTCCCCACCCAGCAATCGTTAATCTATTCAACCTAGAACGCATCCTCAAATACAAAAAGGGACGTATCAATGAGCGCCGCCTAGAACTAATCAAACTCCAAAATTATCTTCTCGATATCCTCCCCTCTCTTTCTCCTCCTCTGCGTTCTCTGCGCCTCTGCGGTTCCTTCCCTTCCGAAATCCCCACCACAGGCGCAGCCCTCAAAGCAGTTGAAGATAAACTAGATAGCCTAGTTTGCGCTTATGTTGCTGCTTATTGGTGGTATTGGGGAGAACAACGTAATTTAGTACTAGGCGATGTCTACGACGGGCATAGCTGCGACACCACTGGCTACATTATCATCCCCCACAGAATATTATCCTAAAATTGTAATATCCTAAGATTTAAGTCGAGGATATTTTATGGAAGGAGTTAGTTCTAACTTAAGTTTAAAAGAGCTTTACGAAATTGATGATCATCTCTGGTTAGAGGAAACAATCAAACTATTGAAAGCTAACAACTTAGAACAATTAGATTTAGAAAATTTAATTGAGGAGTTAGAAAATTTGGGTCGGAGAGACAAAGCCAAGGTTGCTAGTTTATTAGAACAAATTATTAGACATCTTTTGTTGCTGCAATATTGGACAGAAGAATCTCAGTATAATTCTGGACATTGTAAAGCAGAAATTAGAGGTTTTAGATATCAATTAAAACGTAATTTTACAACGAATCTATCTCAATTTTTAGAAAATGAATTAGCATCAATTTATGATGGTGCTTTAGGATATGTAATTGATAAAACCGAAGGCAAACTAGATAACTTACCTCAATTTTGTCCTTACACTTTAGAACAGCTACTAAATATTAATTATCTACCTGAAAATGTTTAGTACCAATTCTTTGTGAAGTTGCATAGAATTCGATCCCCCCTAGCCCATGCCAGTCGCTCATGGGGGAAACCCCCATCGCCCTTGGCGTCTCCCCTTGGGAGAAGACCGCGCTGGCTCCCCTTAATAAGGGGGGAACCGGAATCAAAGTCCCCCTTTTTAAGGGGGATTTAGTGGGATCAAAAACTTTTTGCTACCGACCAGAGGACTTTTCAAACATCCTCTTAGGCTTCAGATATTTTGATGTTAATCTGGTTCTTGGCCAAATAGTGTTCATCAAGAGCGCGTCTTAGCATCATTTTAATCACAGCTTCACGGCTAATTTTGTTCTCTTTCTTCTCTTTCTTTGCGTCCTTTGCGTCCTTTGCGGTTCGTTAAAAAAATTGACTTTGGCAAAGAGTTTTAGCCTTAACTGAACTGTATTGAAATATATTCTCCTTCACCATCATAACGAAATGGCACAATAAAAGGCGTTGCTAAACTTAAATCAGCAACGCCTATTTTTGAGTATTCAATAAATACTCACTACTCTTATTCTGCCCAAGCAATCAACCTTGGTTCATAGGGATTAGCTAGGTATTGATTTTTTGGCAATACACGCAAAGACAAGCCTTGTAAACCAGAAGCAGTATAAGTGATATTACTCGTGTAGATACTCAATTGCTGTCCATCCTCTCCTTGGTAATCCATCACCACTGGCACAGCATTGACAATATCACCATTGGCATCGATCGCACCTTGATATAGCTCTACCTGCACATCATCATTGGTCAAAGTTGCCAAGTCAACCTTAGCTTTGACAGCAACGGTTTGGTTAACCTCAATGTCTGAAGCAGCCGATACGTCAATATCTTTGATTCTGATATTAAACCAGTGTTCGGCCAGTTTTTGTTTCCAAGCAGCTAGTTCTTTAGCTGGGGCATAGTTATCAACAGTCAGGGTATGATAGCGATCGCTAGCCGGGAAATAAGCTCTCTGTGCATATTCTCCCACCATCCGCGCTGTATTAAAGAAGGGACAATTCAACCGAATTGCATCCTTCATTTTCGCAACCCACGGACGGGGCAAACCATCACTATCCCGTTGCTCATAAAATAGCGGTACAACTTCCTTCTCTAACAACTCATAGAGAGCATTTGCTTCTACTTCATCTTGGTAGTTGGGATCATCGTAATTCTCTCCATGTCCAATGGCCCAGCCTGTGCGGACGTAATCAGCTTCATCCCACCAGCCATCTAGTACACTTAAATTCGGCAAGCCATTCATTGCGGCTTTCATCCCACTAGTACCAGAGGCTTCCCGTGGACGACGCGGTGTATTTAACCAGATATCGCAACCCGCAACCATCAACCGGGCAATATGAATGTCGTAATTGGGAACAAACACTACCTGTTTCTCTAAATGGTGTTCGCGGATAAAGTGATTGATATCGCGGATGAGTTCTTTACCTGGTATATCCTTGGGATGTGCCTTACCAGCAATTACAAATTGCACTTTCCGGTCTTTGTTAGCCAGCAGAAGCCGCTTAATCCTTTCCAAATCGCGCATCCAGAGGGTAGCACGTTTGTAGGTGGCAAAGCGACGGGCAAAGCCAATGGTGAAAGCGTAAGGATCTAAAACTTCTTGAGCTTGGACAATTTCGGAAACGGAAGCGCCGCGATCGCCCAGATGTTTGACCAAATGCTCTCGCACATACAAAACCATATCTAAGCGACAGCGTTCGTGATTGCGCCACAATTCCTCATCGGGTATAGCATCCATCCGCTCCCATAATGGGCTATCGGGTGGTGCTGATGACCAGTTTGGCCCCAGGTAGCGATCGTATAACTCTTGAGTCGATTTCGCTACACAACTCCGAGCATGGACACCATTAGTAATTGCGGCGATCGGCACTTCTTCTACTGGTACTTTCTGCCATAAGCCTTGGAACATTTGCCGCGACACCACACCGTGTAATTGCGCAACACCGTTAGAAAATGTTGCCATCTTCAGCGCCAGCACTGCCATACTGAAAGGCCCAGATAAATCGCCTGTATTCTCGCGCCCCAGTCCTAAAAATTGTTCTTTTGGTAAGCCAAATATCTCTGCATAGTACCCCAGGTAGTACAACATTTTGTCGGGAGCGAACAAGTCAATTCCTGCTGGTACTGGTGTGTGGGTGGTAAAGATGTTGCTGGAAGCTACCACCTGTCTTGCTTGGACATAATTCAGTCCCTCTTCCTGAATCAGCAAGCGGATGCGTTCTAAGGCAGAGAAGGCGGCGTGTCCTTCATTCATGTGGTAGGCGGTAACCTTCAGCCCCAAAGCTTTCAGCATTTGCACACCACCGATCCCCAGCATGATTTCCTGGTGGATACGCATATCGATGTCGCCACCATACAGCTGATCTGTGATGTCTTGGTCGTAAGTGTTGTTGGGTTCAATGTTGCTGTCCAACAGATACAGGGGCACCGTTCCTACCTGTACGCGCCAAACTCTGGCATATACCTTGCGTCCTGGATAATCCACCGCAATCCGCAGTTCTGAACCATCAGCATTGCGCTCCAGGTGCAAGGGCATATTATAGAAATCGTTGAGCAGGTAGCGTTCTTGCTGCCAGCCATCGGCATTGAGATACTGGGCAAAGTAGCCCTGCTGATATAGTAAACCGACGCCTACAAGGGGTAGACCCAAGTCACTGGCAGATTTGAGGTGATCTCCCGCCAGAACGCCCAAGCCGCCAGAATAGACGGGCAAACAATCTACAAGCCCAAATTCCGCCGAAAAATAGGCGTAGCATTCTTTTGGTTTTTGCTCCCGTTGTTTTTGATACCAAGTGCGCTCTTGCAAATAATCTTCTAACTGCCGATCAGCTCGATCCATTTGGGCTAGAAAGCCTTCATCTTCGACAACTTCCAGAAGCCGCGATTGAGAAATAGTACCCAACATCAACACCGGGTTATGATGGCTAGACTCCCATAGGTCGGAGTCTAAGCGACGAAATAAATCTTTAGTTTCAACGTTCCAATCCCAGTGCAAGTTATATGCTAGCCGCCGCAGTGGCTCTAGTCGCGGCGGTAGTGAAGGGGATACGTTAAATGTGCGAATTGGCTGCATAGGTTGGCAAAACTCCAAGTTTAGTTATGGTTATTGTTTACTGTCTTTACCAATGTTGCCAATTCTTTATACTCTAGTTTGTGAAAAAGCGATGACTTTGTTAAGCATTGAGAATTCTTTTTAACCTCGCTGCTAAAGTTTACATCAAGGTGTTTCAAATTCTATGCGTTACTCTGGGCCATGTACTTGGTATATTAAGATTTAACCATTTACTGGCATCTATCACTTAAAAAAATCTTGTTTTGAATAAATAATTTATATTTATTTTAGTATTGATTCCGGGGATCAATTCTAGGGTGTTGGCTGAGGGTGAAAATTCCCCATAATTGTTTCCAGGAAAGTTTAATTTTTAATTATTTTTTCATAAAATTGCGCTGGCAAAGAAGCATTACATCGCTGACGGGGCGCACACCTGTTAAAAGGCGGTTAGAAACCGCGTCTACACAGACGAAACCCGCCTGCGCGGGTTAAGAAACCTTAATTTTCTTTGAGTCCGCGTAGGCGGACTTCGTTTGTATAGCCGCGAATTATATTCGCCCTGGCTCTAAGTTGACACCAATTATTAAATATAGACATTAATTCCGAAAAATGGCTTAGGAATGTGTGATTTTATGCACCTAATGAAGGCTGATCTTTAGTATTTTTAGTCATCGACAGAGCTATAGCTGCTGCATAAGCAATCTCGGCTGCCATTTGATAAGCAAGTTTGATACTCGATGAAGCGTCCTTGGCTTTAGGAGAGAGAGAAGCTTTTTTTCGGCGTGACTCTTGTTTGATATCACCTGCTGCAATAGCTCGCTGTAAAATGATCCAGGCATCTAAGTCTTCTGAGTCATAATTACTTTGAAGCTGCGATCGCAGTTTATCTTCGGCTAAAATACTCAGATAGCCGATAGTTAGAGCTTCTTGGACAATTTCTTTAATTAAAGCCATAATTGGAACCAAGTATGTGAGTTAAAACCGATACCTCAATCCGGGCATTTGATATTTTTTCTGGACTTCTCCTGCAAACTAAGCTACTTTTTAGCTTTCTTTCAATAAAATTTATAATAACTAGTGCTAAGAACGCATCACCCTTTTGGCTCACCCGAATGGGTGATTTACAAATCTTTAGATACAAGTAATAGGGAAGAGGAAAATTTTTAGCTTTTTAACGAAGAGGGGGATCTAAAAGTCCCTAAAGTCACAGCGAAACACTTTTCAAACAACCTCTAAAACCCAAAATTCAAAATGGTATAACCTGTTCACTTTTTTGGGAAACCTTTGCCGTCAGTCAACGTCACAAGAGTAAACTGTCTGTGAGTTATTTCTTAAGGGCATCTACAAAGTCAGACAACTGACATCTGGCGCCATTCTCAATAACCGTAGGATCGGCACTGTCAGTCCTCAGCCCCCAATCCCCAGAGTCCTCTAAAAAAGGGACGAGATTTAGGTAATATAAAGGAGCTATCTTTTCTGCATGGTAGATCCTGAAAGAAAAGCCCTCTTTGTCTTACCCCTTGGAGATATTTCTATGCTGACTTTAAAAATCGCTGTTTATATTGTTGTTGCCTTCTTCGTAACTATCTTCATCTTCGGATTTTTATCGAACGATCCCGCTCGTAACCCCGGCCGTCGGGACTTAGAGTAAGAGAGCGATCAATCATCCGCGACTTTGGAAGGCGGAAAATACTAAACGCCACGGAAGCTTACTAAACGAAAATTAGTAAGTTTCTTCCTCCAGGTAGCTTGCTGTAGGTAGCAGAAGGCGACAGTCGGAAGGCAAAATGTAATTTATCCTTCCGTCCGTCATTTGGCTGTTTGTTAGCCCGATTTTGCTCAAATATGCTTCATCCAGTTCTGCCACCCGATCCGCCTTTGATCGTCGAATCTTTACAACCTGTAAATCCCACCTCATCTGCTAATCATACAAAGTTTCTTCCAGGTGTAGATACTGGAATACACGAAAACACAGACAAATCCAAGCAGCCCAAGGCTTTGGCTAATTTGGCAATTACAGGTAACACCAAAAGTGATCTGCCATTGCCAGTTGTGATCAACTCAACTGAAGATGATTTGGTAATTGCCGAAAGATCCTCTGTACCTGATTCACCAGCAGTTTCGCCCCATACTGACTCTAGAAGTGCTGCGCTTTTAAAGCAGTCCTTTGTCGTTGATTCTGACAATTCAGGTCATCTGGAAAACCTCTCTCTAAATCTCTCTCCTAAAAGGAGAGAGACTTTAAATTTTCCCCCTTCCCGCATCGGGAAGGGGGTTAGGGGATTAGGTCAATCGTTAGCTTTTCCAGATGACGGGAAAATTCAGGTCGTTGGTTATCCCACGCAGGAGGTTTCAACCTCTAATCGCCAAGCTGAAGGTAAACCTTCTGAAAAACTCGATCAGCGATCGCTAAATCCAAACTCTAGTGGTGGAAAAAAACAAACCTTTTTCGACTCTGGTCGCTTTAGCTATAGAGTTTCCCCAAGTCCCCTTGTCACTCAATCTCCGCGTCCTCTTCAAATTGCCCCAACTCTCACAAATAGCCACAAGTTAGTTAAGTCCAAGGCGGAAATTTTCGCCGAGAAGTTAACCCACCAAACACAGCAACGTGATATTACTGCACAACAGTCTCCAAAAGCAGACAATATCTCTGTATCTGCTACCGATCTTGCACCAAGTTCTCAATCAGTAGAAAATTTTATCACATTCAAGTCTCGTAACCCCACAAACCAACTCTCAACGCCCATCACTGTAGAATTTAAGTCCCAAAGCCAGCAACAAAGCCAAGCACCAACGCCTACACCAGAGTTAAATTCCACCAATCAGCCACAAGGTCAACCATCTGACACAACTGCACCAGCTAGCACACCGCCAGCCAGACCGAGAATTGTGGAAGTCACTTCAGATCGGCAAGAGTATGACGAGCAACGGCGAATTATTACAGCTGTAGGTAATGTAGTTGTGCGATTTGATGGGGCCGTGGTGGATGCCGATCGCCTGCAAGTTAATTTAGACAACTTGATTGCGGCGGGTGAAGGCAATGTAACTTTAACAAGGGGCGATCAAGTACTGCGCGGACAGCGCTTTACCTATAACTTTGTTCAAGATAGTGGGGAACTGGAAAATGGTAGAGGAGAAATTTACGTACCCTCAGCCCAAACAGATTTTGCTTTTTCACCCACCGATATAACTGCTGGTGGAGTCCCAAAACGTCCGCCCAGCGATCGCATTAGAGCCAATCAACCCGTTTCTGGTGTCAGCAGCCCTGGAGGAATTGATCTGACATTTGGTGGTCAGGCAAATGCTAGCAACATCGCCCCACCGAAAACAGGGGGTGTAGTTAATCGACTCAGGTTTGAAGCCCAACACATTGACTTTTATCCCCAAGGCTGGAAAGCAAGGGATGTCCGCATTACCAATGATCCTTTTTCGCCCCCAGAACTAGAGTTGCGTGCAAATCAAGTCACTCTGACGCGAGAGACACCTTTGGTAGACCGCATCAGGACACAGGGGCAACGTTTGGTATTGGATCAAACGGTTTCCTTACCAATTCCGGTGAATCAGCAGACTCTTGACCGTCGGCAGCGCGAGGTTACACCAGCAATAGTCTCCCTCGGCTTTGATGGAGATCGGCGGGGTGGTTTATATATTGAGCGTGGCTTTCCAGTGTTGGATACAGACCAGACTAGCTGGACGATCACACCTCAGTTATTAGTACAGAGAGGCGTGCAAGAAGGGACGGGTGACTTAGGCGCACTGTTGGCTGTGAAGACAAAGATAAATTCTGTTTTGAGTCCACGAGCAGTAGTTGAGGGGACTGGGGAGTTAACTAGTTTTGACTTGAATCAGGTGGAAGAAAATTTGCGGGTGAATTTGGGGTTGCGCCAGACATTAGGCACTTCCCTTCCTCATATCTTGAATCTGCAATATAACTACCGCGATCGTCTTTACAACGGTACCCTCGGCTTTCAAACTGTCCAGAGTAGTTTTGGCGGCGTGATCACCTCTCCTGTGATTCCTTTAGGAAAAAGTGGCATCAACCTCAGCTATCAGGCAGGCGCTCAGTATATCAATGCCAACACCGATCGCCAAGACTTACTAAAACCATTGCGGGAAAACGATCGCATCTCACTAGGTCGTTTACAAAGTAGTGCTTTCCTCAGTAGTGGGGTGTTGCTGTGGCAAGGAAAACCATTACCACCCACTGCCACCGAGGGATTACGATACACGGCTACCCCTGTAGTTCCTTACTTGCAGGCGATCGCTGGACTCACGGGCACTACCAGTTATTATACCAATGGTGATAACCAAAGCACCCTAACTGGTACAATTGGACTACAAGGGCAAATTGGTCATTTTTCTCGACCTTTTTTCGACTATACCGCCTTTAATATTAGTTACTCTCAAGGCTTAAATAACGGATTATCACCCTTTTTGTTTGACCGCTCCGTTGATAACAAAGTGTTGAGCGCTGGGATATCACAGCAAATCTACGGCCCTTTTCGCTTAGGCTTTCAAACATCTGTTAACTTGGATACTGGTAAAGAAACTAGCACCGACTACATTTTAGAATATAGCCGTCGCACCTATGGCATCACCTTACGTTACAATCCGGTGCTGGAGTTAGGCGGCTTCAGCGTCCGAATTAGTGATTTCAACTGGGGTGGTGGCAGTGATCCATTTTCGGAAATTAAGCCAGTAGTAGGCGGTGTGCAACAGGATAATTAGGTTGGCGCAATTAAAGTTAACTGGCTAAGGCTGTCATTTGTCATTTGTCATTGGTCATTTGTCATTTGTCATTTGTCATTCGTCATTCGTCATTCGTCATTCGTCATTTGTCATTCGTCATTTGTCATTAGTAAGGGTTTTAAGCTTATTTAACGTGAGTTCGACAAGTCTTATTTGACCTCTCCCCCAGCCCCTCTCCGAAGCGGAGAGGGGAGCAAAAAGCTTAATTTTTCGTTGCTCCTCCCTTTCCGTTTCCCAGAGGGAGGCTGGGAGGGAGAGGTTCATCGAACTCACGTTTATTTACGTTTCGTAACATACTTGAGTTTTTTCCCAGCAACGTACTTAAGCTCTTCGGTTGGGTTTCGTTCCTCAACCCAACCTACACATTTTTTATTTTTTTGCCAAAACCTACACATTTTTTATTTTTTTGCCAAAACCTGCGCAGTATTGGCTTGGGTGTATCAAATAACAGTTATTTCTTCAAAAAGCGCTGACGCAAGCGAGATATAAATATATTCACCTCTGGTATTTTCATCCATGAAGCGATCGCAGCAAACACCGCAATCCCCACGAAGCCTGATATACACAACTCCAACACTAGAATCAGTAAACCCGTTTTACCTAACAATCGCTGAGAACCAAGCAGTGTTCCATAGCTAGCAACACCACCGACAACGCTACCCGCAGTCAAACCCAAAATTGGCAAACTCCACTCACGCCAAGGTAAACCATTGAGTTTGCGATCAAGTAACCATAACAGCATTAACATTGAGCTGCAATTTACACCCGCTGTTGCCAACACTAAACCGGGAGCGCCAAAAGGTTTAACGAAAAGCCAATCTAATAAGACGTTGAGCAAGATGTTAAAAATACTGATGCGAAAAGGTGTCTGCCCATCCCCCAAGGCATAAAATACCCGCACTAAAACATCACGCCCCAAATAGACAAACATCCCAATTCCATAAGCCACTAGCAATGATGAAACTAGCTGTGTGGCTTCTGGCTTGAAAGCACCGCGCTCATATACCACCTGTACAATGGGTGCAGATAGCGCCACCATCAGCGCCCCTAGCGGTAGCATGGTAAAAGCAGTGAGTAGAAGTCCTTGGCGAATGCGTGATTTTAACTCCTGCCAATTTTCGGGGCCGGCAAGTTTGGCAAATATCGGTAATAGCGGTAGCAAAATAATATTAGAAATAATCCCTAAAGGAGTTTGTACTAATAGATTCGCATAGTTAAATCCTGCCGCCGCACCAGGGATAGGACTAGCAAAATAGAGGTCAGTGGCGACATTAATTGGCATCATTCCAGAGGAAATTGTTGCTGGGGTCATGATTTTAATGACTTCTTGAACGCCTGGGGATTTAAACTCAAATCGCAAGCGTAATGTGCCTAATCCTAACCGCCACTGGACAATTAGCTGCACTAACCACTGGAGAATTGCTCCTGCCAAAGTTCCCCAAGCTAAGACCATTCCCCCGATTAAAGCGTACTCCGGCTTAATAATGTCTTTGCCCAGTTCCATAGCCAAGATACCAAGGCCAGCAACAACGGTAATACTAGATAATAAGGGACTAATGGAGAGTAACCAATATTGATTGGCTGTATTGAGAGTACCAAAGCCAATGCCAATTAATCCCGAAAATAAAGCCATCGGTGCCATAATGCGGAGTTGTTGAATGGCGATCGCTCTGGTTGTCTCTTCCAAACCATGACCGACTAAATCAACGATCGCATCCGCAAATAAAATCTGAGCCACTGTCACCAGTAACAACAATCCAGCCACCAACGTCGTCACAGTTTCCACTAGGGGAGCCGCTTCTTCTCGCCGCCGCTTGGCTAAAACGCTGACAACTGCACTGTGTAATGGCCCATTTACACCACCGAGCAAGATTAATAGAAAGCCAGGGATAATATAGGCATAACTATAGGCAGTGGCAGCAGCACCAACACCAAAAACGGCAGCGATCGCTTGCTGCCGCACTAAACCGAAGATTTTACTAATTAATGTGGCTGCGGCAACAATGCCAGCAATTCCAGCGAATGAACGAGAAGGTTTTTGGTCTTGTTGTGTCACGAATAATACCCGACAACTCTTGCAGAGTGCATATCTTAAAACATTTAACCTTAAATCCGGCAGTCTGTCAGGTAAATTTTGACCAGTTATTCATTTTACAGCTATTTTCGGGTAAATAGACCACGGGGTAGGGAACAATGCTCATTGGTGTCTACTTTTGCTAGAAACGCCTATCTATTGGCTTCGTCACCCGCCTTGAACTAAAGTTCTTTGGCTAATAGCTAAAGTCTACTGAAGTAGACTAAAGATTTTTCCGATCATGTTAAGTAGAGCGACGCAAATAAAGCTAACTGGCTAAGGCTGTCATTTTTCATTTGTCATTCGTCATTTGTATGGGTTTAAGGTGTATTTACGTTTCGTAACATAGTTTGGTTTATTCTTGCCGACTTACTTAGTCATCTTTTAGATGACTTTCGCTATTAGCAAGGAACTTCAGTTCCTTGCGGGACATAACTTCCACCTTAAGTTGACACCCACGAGCAATATTCCGATCGCAAACCACCTACCGACAACCCAGACTCTCTCGCGTTGACACACCCGTAACTGGATTTACCCCATCGGCTCTTTTACACAATAGCGACACTTGATAGCGGTCAATCAATGCGTCTGTAAAATCAGCGCCAGTGATGTCAGCATCGTAAAAACGGCTGCTCGTCAAAGTTGCTTCTCTAAAAATGGTATTTTTTAGGTTAGCACTATCCATAGTGACGCGATCAACTAAAGCGCCTGTTAAATTCGCACCTTCCAAATTTGCCTTTAACAAAACTCCTTTAGTCAGAATTGCGTTGGTTAAATTCGCTCCTTGAAAATTCGCCCCTCGCATTTCTGCTGCTACAAAAGTCACACGTGCCAAATCAGCATGAGAAAAGTCACGATTTTCTAAATTTATATTGTTGTAGTTAATTGTGTTTACTTGAGCAAAAGCCGGTTTGGGATTAAGTATTATCCAGAAAAATGCTAGTGTCAAAATCAAAATTAAACCAAAAAACCGGAGTAAAATCTTTTTCATAATTTTATTATTTGTCATTAGTTCTTTGTCCTTTGTCATTAGTCCTTTGTCCTTTGTCCTTTGACTAATGACTAATGACTAATGACCAATGACCAATGACTATTTCCAATCTTTACCAATACGAATTGTCAGATCAGATTCTAAATCACCAATGGCCGACACCTCAATTTGACCCAAGCCTAAGACTTTTTGCAAATCAACTCCAACTCGCCGGTTGCCTTTTTGGACAACAATCTGAGTTTGACGTTGGGTATCTGGCCAATCAGGCACTTTGTAAATATTAGTAAAGCCTTTCTGTTTGAGATAAGCAATAACTTTTTCAGTTAGCTGGGGTTGATTGGAAGCATTTTGAATAGCAATTTTGAGGTTAGGAACCTGACGCATATCTGGTTTCAGACCAGGTACATTGACCCCAACATAATCATTCAACAGGCTCTGTTGTCCGGTCATATTTAGCCAATAGCTATCAGGGTCTTTGCTAAAACGGCTAAATGCACCAGGCAAAACAGTCATTTGGAAATTATCCCGATCTAGGTTGAGACCGAAGTTCACCAACGCCATCATTTCTTCCATCTTCAGGTTGGTATCAAAGTATTTTCGCATCAAGCGAGTTAATTGAGGCAACCTGGGTAAGACGGTAGGACTATTGAGGCGTTGCAGCAAGGCTGCGATCAGTGCTTGCTGACGCTGCACTCTTGGCAAATCTCCCAAACCTGGTTCGCGGAATCGGGCAAATTGTTCTGCTTGTTCGCCGTTGAGGGTTTGCCAGCCACTGACCAAATTAATCGACAGCCGGCTGCTGGAGTCTTTATATTCCATTGATTGGGGAACAAAGACTTCTACTCCGCCTAACTGATCAACTAACTGCCGTAACCCGCTAGTAGAAATGCGGATATAGCGATCAATTGGAGCATTGTTTAAGGTACGACTAACTACCCGTGCTGCCAAGACTGGGCCGCCTTGGGCATTGGCATCAGATACCTTAGTTAATCCCTCTTCTCCCTTTTCTGGGATGGCGATCATCGTATCTCTGGGAATAGTAAGCACCCGTACAGATTTTTCACTAGGGTTGAGCCGTACCAGCAGCATGGTGTCGCTTTTGCCAGCAAAGCTTTCTGGTGAACCATCAACAGTATTGCCGACTGGTTCAATCCCCATAATTAAAATATTCATCGGTCGTGAAAGCTGGTACTGGGAGAGTTTGCTCCATAACTCCCCTGGTAGTGGTATTTTTACCTCATCTTTACCAGCAGTTCCTAAATCTTCATCTGTTCGATCTAAATTGCTCCACAACGGAGTCCAAAGCGCTAACGTTGATACTAGCAGTCCAGATAAGATAATGCCGATGACAACGGTCATAATCCACAACAGCCATCGAGGCATGGTCAAGCCCAGTCTCTCGTAAAGCTGATTGGGAATTGCACCCACTGATTCGACGACAGTACGGTTGGGATTCGTTGGCGGGTTTAGTTCCACCTCCTCCTCCAAGTCGGCGACTGGTGTAAGCGTTACTTGATTTTCCGTTCGTTGAAGTTGCTGCGATCGCACCTCAGTTTCAAATTCTGCTACTTGTTGTTGAGATGTAACCGGATTTTCCGACCATTCGACTTGTTTTATCACAATTATCTCCCCACTCAACCACTCCCTAAAAGTATGTTAATCCAAGCTACAAATATTGCCAGTGGAAAAGCTCACTGTAAACTTGTAATGTTCTTCGGTAGGCGTGTATGACAACATGAATACTTTATTGTTCCCCGTAATCCTTGCTGGTGGTAAAGGTGAACGTTTTTGGCCCTTGAGTCGCAAAGACCGACCCAAGCAATTTTTAAGTCTTGATGGTAGCTCTAGAAGTTTATTACAAGCAACCGCCGATCGATTGATTGAACTCGGTGGCGGTGAGTCCAGCGCTGCGCGAGGGTTTCCAACGCCAGTCGCTCATGGGGGAAACCCCCAAGACCGCGCTGGCTCCTCCGCAGGCGACTGGCGAACCCGAAAGGGGTGGGATTCCTTGTGGGTGATCACTTCTAGTCAGATAGCTGAAGGGGTACGCCAACAATTACCTGATCTACCAGTTGAAAACTTGCTGATTGAGTCGGAAGGAAGAGACACTGCCGCAGCCGTTGCTTGGACAAGTTTAAAAATCAAACAGCGCTATGGAGAAGACGCTGTGATTGGCTTTTTCCCTGCTGACCACTGGATTGCTGACCAAGAGGCCTTTGCACACACATTAAGTGCGGCTACGGAACTGGCAGCAAGCACAGCAGCGATCGTTACACTGGGGATCAAGCCTACTTTTCCATCAACCGGTTACGGCTACATTGAACAAGGTGAAAAAATAGGTAGCTTTAATGAGTTGCCAGCTTATCACGTCAACCGTTTTACCGAAAAGCCCAACCGGGAAACGGCAGAAACTTTTTTATCTACGGGACGTTTTAGCTGGAATAGTGGAATGTTCGTTTTTCGGGCAGGGGTTGTCCTCAAGGAACTGCATACCCATGCTCCAGAAATTATCGAACCTTTAGAACAACATGGCCCTGATATCTATCCCCAGTTGCCTAAGAAGAGTATAGACTATGCGTTAATGGAAAAGACCACTCTAGCATACGTTTTGCCAGTTGATTTTGGTTGGGATGATTTAGGAGATTGGAATGCGATCGAACGCTTACTGAAAACGGAAGATACTCCCAATGTGGAACTCGGTACTCATGTAGGGTTAGATACGCAGGGGGCGATTATTTACGCCTCAAATCCAGAGGATGTAGTTGTTACAATTGGTTTAGAGGACGTGGTGATTGTGCGCGATCGCAATGTCACCCTCGTTGTCAAAAAAGAACGTACCCAGGAAATCAAGCAGATCCTCAAAATCCTCCAAAGCGATTCCCGATTTACCGACCTGCTATAAAAGTTAAAACCCTTGGCAGAGGCGAAAAAGCCTATTTCTCTATTATAACTTGACTTTGGGCATTGGGCATTGGGAATTGGGCATAGGGCATAGGGCATGGGGCACTGAGAAAATTCTTTCTTTGCCGCCCCATCCCCCTCATCCCCCCCATCTCCCTCATCCCCCTCATCCCCCTCATCCCCCTTATCCCCCTCATCTCCCTCATCCCCAACTTCTCAAAATGTTCCTCACTCAAACTGTTCCCCGTCAACGAGAAATCCTTGAAGTCTTCCTTCGCAATGGCTGGGACTATATGCGAAGGTTACTTACTGGTGGCAAAGCTGATGAACCGCAGCTACCTACACCTGCGGTTTTAAAAAATATCCTAGTAGACTTGGGGCCAGTTTACGTTAAACTTGGTCAGCTACTTTCTACCCGTCCAGATTTACTCAACGCCGCCTATATTGAGGAACTATCAACTCTACAAGACGAAGTACCGCCAGTTCCTTGGTCAGAGATAGAAATAATCCTCCGTAAAGAATTAAAACTTTCACTAGCAGAAACCTTCAGCACAGTTAACCCGATCCCAGTAGCCGCCGGCTCAATTGCTCAGACACATCGAGCTACATTAATAGATGGTCGAGAAGTTGCTCTGAAAGTGCAACGTCCGGGAATTGATATTACGATCGCCCAAGATATTGCTTTAATTCAAGGTATTGCCGATTTAGTGGCGCGGACTGAGTTTGGGCAAACCTACGAGATCAAATCCATCGCCGAAGAATTTACCAAAGCCTTAGAAGCCGAGTTAGATTTTACACGGGAAGCGGGTTTTACAGACCAACTGCGGCGGAACTTATCTAAAAGTCGCTGGTTCGATCCCACGCAAATAGTGGTTGCACAAATTAACTGGGAATTGACCACAGCAAAATTACTGGTGATGGAATGGCTGGATGGCGTGCCGTTTCTGTCGGCGGATTTGAACAACAACACTAATGGTAAAGACCCGGCTGTAGAGCGTAAAGAAATAACTACTTTATTATTTCGGGTATTTTTTCAACAACTATATATTGATGGGTTTTTTCACGCTGATCCCCATCCAGGAAACTTATTCTATCTCAAAGATGGTCGTGTTGCCCTCTTAGACTGTGGCATGGTGGGAAGACTTGATCCCCGTACACAGCAGATTTTAACAGAGATGTTGTTAGCGATCGTTGATTTAGATGCTCAAAGATGCGCTCAATTAACTTTGCAGCTATCAGATTCTGCTCAACCAGTGATTTTATCACGGTTAGAAAATGATTACGATCGCATGTTGCGAAAGTATCACAATGTCAGCCTAACCCAAATAAACTTCAGTCAGATAATTTATGAAGTATTACAAGTTGCCCGCAACAACAAAATTAGGTTGCCTAGTAATATGGGTTTGTATGCCAAAACCCTGGCGAATTTAGAGGGTGTAGCACGGACATTCAACCCAGAGCTTAATTTTTTCGATGAAGTCAAACCATTAATTACAGACTTGTTTCGTCGGCAATTACTCGGTGATAATCCGGTGCGATCGCTATTACGCACAGCTTTAGATATCAAAAGTCTGTCTCTCCAATCTCCCCGCCAAATTGAACTATTATTAGACCGAGTTACCTCGGAAACCTTACAGTGGAATCTATCACTACGAGGTTTAGATGGTGTACGGCGCACTATGGACGATGCTGCTAACCGACTATCTTTTAGTATATTAGTGGGTTCCCTGATTATGGGTGCAGCAATTATTTCCACCAGAGCGCAGACAACACAGCTATCTTTTTTAAGCACCACCCTGTTTGCAGTCGCTAGTTTATTGGGTTTGTGGTTAATTATTAGCACATTGCGATCGGGGCGTTTACGGTAAAACCATTTTACATTTTGAGTCGCACCAAAGGTGTGCTGGAAGCGCAACTTGGATTTTCGATTGAAGAAAAATCTCAAATCTAAAATCGGTTCTAATATAAAAAATATGTCAATCATCATTGCTGAAAATCTGAGTAAATATTATCCAGTGGCAGTTAAAAGTCCGGGAATTAAAGGTACAATCAAGCATTTTTTTCGCCGCACTTACCGCTCAATTAAAGCAGTTCAGAATGTTTCTTTTGAAATTGCCCCTGGTGAAATAGTGGGGTTTTTAGGCCCAAATGGTGCTGGTAAAACTACCACACTCAAAATGCTCACAGGGTTGATTCATCCCTCTAGCGGTACAGTCAGAGTCGCTGGACAAGTTCCCTTTGATCGTAAAGAAGCATTTTTACAAAAAATTACCTTGGTAATGGGGCAAAAGCAGCAGTTAATTTGGGACTTACCAGCGCTCGATTCTTTGAAAATTAATGCTGCTGTATACAACATTTCTGATAAAGAATTCCAACGGCGGGTAGGAGAATTAACAGAGATGCTTTCCCTGGAAGGCAAACTTACCCAACCAGTGCGGAAGCTGTCTTTGGGTGAGCGAATGAAGGCAGAATTATTGGCAGCACTTTTGCATCGTCCCCACGTATTGTTCTTAGATGAACCGACGCTGGGATTGGATGTAAATGCTCAAGCAGCAGTGCGCGAGTTCTTGCGCGAGTACAATCAGCGTTATCAGGCTACAGTGCTTTTGACCAGTCATTACATGGCTGACATCACAGCTTTATGTCAACGGGTACTGTTGATTCACCAGGGAAGGCTGATGTATGACGGAAGCTTAGATGGACTGCTGGAAAGTTTTGCTCCTTACCGAGAAGTCTATATAGAGTTAGCCCAACCTTTACCAATAGAAAAACTTATGACCTATGGTGATGTGAAACTCTTAGAAGGGCGAGCAGTGCGTTTTATGGTACAGCGAGAAGCGCTCACGCGCACCGTATCTCAGATTTTAGCGGATTTGGAGGTAATTGATTTAACTGTCACCGAACCGTCTGTGGAAGAAGTAATTGGACGAGTTTTTCAGGCAGGTGTTGTGTAGGGAGTGGTGAAGGTGAGTAATTTTTGTAGTGGGAAGTGAAGAAATGAAGCAGATAATCAGAAAAGCCGTAACTTTACTGTTAATATACTACGCCTATATGGTTGAGTATCGAGCAGAACTAATATTATGGGTTTTAGCTGGGTCTTTGCCAATTATCCTCATGGGTGTCTGGATACAGGCAGCACAAGGAGGACAATTTGGGCTATCACCTGTGGATTTTGCCCGTTACTTCATCACGGTTTTCATTGTCAGACAACTCACAGTTGTTTGGGTAATTTGGGAGTTTGAAAGGGAGATTGTGCAAGGCAAGCTTTCACCCAAGTTACTACAACCCCTCGACCCAGTATGGCATCACGTTGCATCCCATATTTCTGAAAGATTTGCTCGTTTAAACTTTGCTTTTTTATTAGTAGGATTATTTTTTGTTCTCTATCCTCAGGCTTTTTGGATACCAAGCTGGGATAGATTTTTGCTCTTTATATTGGCGGCGGGACTAGCTTTTACTTTGCGGTTTTTGATTCAGTACACCTTTGCCATGTTTGCCTTTTGGACAGAAAGGGCTAGCGCTTTAGAAAATTTAATTGAAGAGATTGAAAGTATGGGAAGAAGTGATAAAAATGCTTTAAGGAGTCATCTTAGAGTGCTTTTAATGCACCTTCTCAAATACAAATTTCAACCCCAAAACCGATCTAATAGCTGGTTATATACAATCTATGAACATCGTCAAAGATTACAAGAAGCATTTGTAGATAGTCCTAGCTTAAAATACTATTACACGGAAGTTTTTGACAGTTGTTACCAACACGCTAGAAAAGAAGCATCTATTGAAACAGGTCTTCCTCTGTCTATTTTTCCCAAAGACTATCCTTTTTCTGTTGATGAAACCTTAGATTCTGATTTTTTTCCAAATTAATCATAATCGAGGCAAAAGACTTTTGCTATTATCCAGATGAAGACTTCTACAATTTAGGGACTTAGGAGACAAGAAATGACTATACGGTTACAACTGAAACCAGAAATAGAAGCTCGTCTCATTGCTGAAGCTACTGCACAAGGTTTATCGGTAGAAGCTTATCTTGCATCTCTGATTGAAAACAGTTTAACCAGCCACGAAGAAAAAAAATTTTATCAAGTATCAACTCAGGAAGAATGGGAAGCTATATTAACAGATTTAATAAATAGTCCTGCTTTTTCTTTAGCACTAGCACTTTCAGATGCAGCGATTAGTCGAGAGAGTATTTACACCAGAGAAGATGAAATGTTATGAGCTATTTGGTGGATACTAATATTTTGCTGCGTTTGGTACAGAAGAATAGCCCAATGCACTTTGATACTCAAAGAGCGATATTGATGCTCAAGAGACAAGGAGAATTATTATATATAATTCCACAGAATCTCATTGAGTTTTGGGCTGTTGCTACAAGACCAATTAATAGTAATGGTTTAGGGTTATCCACGGCTCAAGCATTAGAAGAAACTGATAAACTCAAGAAGATATTTATACTACACCTTGATACACCTGCTATTTTTGGTGAGTGGGAATCTCTAATTGTTAAATACCAAGTTATGGGAAAACAAGTGCATGATACACGTTTAGTTGCGGCGATGACAACATACAATATTACACACCTACTTACATTTAACATTGATGACTTTAAACGTTTTTCTGCGATTGTAGTTGTTGATCCGCGCAGTGTTACACCGCAGTCTTAATTATATTGCAGAGCGATCGCACACTAGAGATTTTGCAGGCGATGCCAACTCTTAGAGACGCTACGCGAACGGCGGGCTTCGCCTACGCTCTTTTTAACGAACCACAGAGGCGCAGAGAACACAGAGTCAGAAGATGATGATCCTATTGTGGTGGTTGAGTTGCGATCGCGGGAGTTTCGGATATCACTTTTTTGTTTCGCGCAAAGTTGCAGCGAAGCGATCGCCTACTCAAAATCTTCTATACTTGTACTATGTAAAGGTAATCAAATTCTCTATGATTACAAGCACTAATACCCAAATGAAAATCGATCAATACCCATTTGCTCAAGAATTAATCACAGATACTCAAGGTAACATTCGTAAAGTAATTATAGATTTTCCAGACTATCTACGCTTATTAGAAGTAATTGAAGATGAAGGATTGATATTAGCAATCAAGGAAGTACAACAAGAAACACCATTAAATATTAATGAGGCGTTAGCGGAATTAGAAAGAGAGTGAATACCCAGTATCTATCCAGCTTTATTAAAGATTTAAAAGCACTAAAAAGTACACCTTACTATGAGACTATTAAAGTACTTGCTTTTGAAGAAATACCACAAATAGCTAACTTTGACGAAATTACTAACATTAAAAAGCTGCAAGGATATGATGATATTTATCGTATTCGTATAGGTGATTATCGGATCGGGATTATATTTGACGCTGAAACACTAATATTTCAGCGTGTGCTACATCGTAAAGATATTTATCGATATTTTCCAAAGTGAGTCAAATTAGTTACTTTGTGGAATTGTGCGATCGCTCTTTTTAACGAACCGCAGAGAACACAGAGTCAGAAGAGAGCGATCGCACGCTGGATATCTAGCGATCGCTCTTTTTAACGAACCACAGAGGCGCAGAGAACACAGAGGAAGGAGAAAAGAGGGGATACCTGCGGTAAGTTATGCTAACGCACACTGTAAACGCCATATTTTGATTAGGATCAATAATAGCTCGACTCTATAAACTTATATGCAAATCAAAGAAATTCTCCAAGCACTTCCAAGTTTGAGCATAAGCGATCAGCTAAAGATAGCTGAATCAGCCCTGCAATTGGTTCTTCAAGAAAAACACTCACTTACCAAAGATGAGCAAAAACGCCAATTAACACGCTTCCGCAATGACAGCTATTCCAGATTATGCACCTGGTAGTGAATTAGATATATTCTCTGACTTAGAGGGAGAAGACTTTTGCTACTATCGAGATGAAGACTTCCACAATTCAGATAATTATGTACAGAGGTGAAGTCTGGTTAGTTAATTTAGATCCAACAGTAGGGACAGAAATTAGCAAAAAACGTCCTTGTATCATAGTTAATGATAATGCTATTGGGATTTTGCCTTTGAAGGTTATTGTCCCAGTCACAGATTGGAAAGAAACTAAAATAGCCATTCACGCTAAAATATAATATAACTACCAGTGCTAAAACTGATTAATATCTACTCGTGTTTTTAAATTATCTACTTGCAAGGTATTTATGAACAATAATCAACCGCTCACAGCACAATCATCAACTACACCCCGCGCTGAACTATTATTAGAAATTCAACAAACTCCAGAAGAATATCTACCAGAGTTATTGCAATTTGTACGTCTATTTCGTAAAAGCGTGACGATGAAACAAACATCATTAAATAACTGGGAAAATGCTCTTAATGAAATTAATCATAGCGATGCCGTCAAACAACAAGAAAGGAAAACAAACATCAAAAAAATATTTGAGTTATGGAATGAGTTAGATGAACAAGAAGAACAACAAGAAACCTTAGAAATTATTGAATCTATGAAAGGTATTTCTATTTAAAATAGGATGAGCAAGGTTATTATCTTAGATTCTGCACCTGTGGGATTAATTACTAATCCAAAAGCAACGCCTCTAGCTGTCCAATGTCAAGAATGGTTTTATACGCTATTTGAGAGAGGATTTGAAGTTATTTTACCAGAAATTATAGATTATGAAATTAGACGGGAATTGTTAAGGGCAAATAAATTATCAGGAATTAGAAAACTTAATCAACTCAAGTCAGAAATTATCTATCTTCCTATTACAACAGAAGTTATGTTGAAAGCAGCAGAGTTATGGGCCAAAGTCCGAAATCAAGGTAAATCTACAGCAGATAATAAAGCTTTAGATGGTGATGTAATTTTGGCATCTCAATCTATTTTAGTTGCTAATTATGGGCATGAGGTTATTATTGCCATAAGTAATAAAAAACATCTATCTATTTTTATTGATGCTAGAGAATGGCAAAAAATTTAGAAAATGAACCGAGCGATCGCTTTTTTAACGAACCACTCCAGGCGCAGAGAACACAGAGGATGAAGAGAGCGATCGCACTGTGGAGATTTGGCAATGCCAACTCTTGGAGAGGCTACGCGAACGCCAACGCTTTTTTTAACGAACCACTTCAGGCGCAGAGAAAACAGAGTCAGAAGATAGCATTTTTAAAATACTCTTCATTTTCAGTAACAGACTAAAAAATACTAAAAACGGTACTTTTTGGGATCAAAGACAAACGAGTCTTCAACAAATAGTTCTTCGATAGCCTTCATTTCCTTGACAAAATTCCGAAATAGCGACCAGTATGGGCTGTCTCGATTGACATCATACCAAAAATACTCGCTTTCCCAACAACGGAGAGCATAATACCCAAACATATAGAAAGGAACATGACGTTTTATAATCCCGGAATTTACCATTAAGGCAATATCCTCATAAAACCCCAGTAATTCAACTTTTTCCGACCATGAAACTTCTGCTAAATTTGAGTCATCTGTCTCAAGCATACCAATTAGTTTGGGTATGACTTCACTTTCCCTAAAACGCTTCCGCATTTCGGCGTACTGTTCGCTTCGTTTTTGGGCTAGTTGACGCGTATATTCGTAAATACCTTTCATCAAGGTAACTAGAGCAACAAATGTTCCTATGATGATAGCTATATTTCGCCAATCGTCTAATGTAATTAAACTCATTTAATATCTTAATAGTTCATTTATAATAGAAATTATGCACTGTACAAACAAATCATCTTATATATCAACGTAAAGACGTTATTTCAGGGTTTGATAAAACCCTTTTGTTGGTTGCGATCGCTTGGTGAGGAATAGAAAAATCAAGTTAGAAGCGCTGAAAATTATATCTTCTATTTTGACTTTTATATCAATGCGTAAGTCCTAGCCCTATATAATAAACCACTTTTTTTCATGAGGTAATTCCTCAACAAAAAACTTGCCCTGAGAATATCAACCCCCAAGGCAAGCCAACTCTCTAATTCTTCCTTTACTCTGCGCCCTCTGCGCCTCTGCGGTTCGTTAAAGTTGCTTCACTTCCGAAACCAACTTCGCCACCATATCCTTCGCGCTACCAAAAAGCATCGTAGTTTTATCCTTGTAGAACAACTCATTATCTACACCAGCAAAACCCGTACTCATACCGCGCTTAATGACAATCGTCTGCTTCGCCCGATCAACTTCCAAAATCGGCATACCATAAATCGGGCTATTTGTATCACTCCGCGCCGCCGGATTTACTACATCATTTGCCCCAATTACTAAAGCCACATCCGCTTGCTCAAACTGGGGATTAATATCATCCATATCGTACAGCTGCGTATAAGGCACATTTGCCTCCGCCAGCAACACATTCATGTGTCCCGGCATTCTCCCAGCAACAGGGTGAATGGCATACTTGACATCAACGCCCATTTTTTCTAATTGATCTGACAATTCCCGGACGCTATGTTGCGCTTGAGCAACTGCCATACCATAACCAGGCACAATTACCACAGAACGGGCATAACCCAACATCATCGCTCCTTCTTCAGGATCGATGCTGCGGACAGTTTGATCACTTGCACCACCACTAGCAGCAGCACCACCAGAACTAGAACCTGTACCAAAAGCGCTGAACAGCACACTAAATAACGAACGGTTCATCGCCTTACACATAATTTCGGTGAGGATTAAGCCGGATGCTCCTACCAAAGCACCAGCGATGATTAACATATTGTTCATCACCACGAATCCAGCCGCCGCCGCCGCCACACCTGACAAGGAGTTCAACAGTGAGATTACCACTGGCATATCGCCCCCGCCAATGGGGATGACAAACATCACGCCCAGCACTAAAGAAACGCCAACCACTCCCAAGAATATGGGTAAGCTATCTGGTGTGATGATTAAATAGGCACTACCTACTATATAAGCACCCAGAAGCAACAGGTTAAATGGTTGCTGGAAAGGAAATGTAATCGGGGAACCGCTAATTAAACCTTGCAATTTCGCAAAGGCGAGAAAACTACCTGTGAAGGTAACACCACCGATTAACACGTCCAACAGCATGGAAATGTTCACATCTAGGGGTATCGCCTGAGAACTATCTAATAACCGCCAAAATTCGGCAACAGCGACTAATGCCGAAGCTGCACCGCCCAAACCGTTTAGTAAACCCACCATTTGAGGCATTTCGGTCATTTGGACTTTGTAGGCAACGATCGCACCAATTGCCGATCCAATGGCCAAGCCCAACAATATCATCTCGTAGTTCAACACGTGCTGATCAAGCATTGTCGCGGCGATCGCCAGTAACATCCCCACAGCCGCTATGATATTACCGTTCCTCGCTGTAGCAGGTGATCCCAGCTTTTTCAAGCCGAGAATGAATAACGATGCAGCGACTAAGTACGTCAGCTGAATCCCAGTTGGTAAAAAGTCGCTCACGCCTTAATCTCCTTCTTCTTGAACATTTGCAGCATTCTGTCTGTCACTAAAAAACCACCGACAACGTTGACTGTTGCCAATACCACAGCAATCAAACCAAGAATTACGGACACATTCGTTTCTCTCGCACCAGCAGCAACTATTGCTCCCAGTACCGCAATGCCCGAAATCGCGTTTGAGCCTGACATTAAAGGCGTGTGTAAAGTCGGTGGGATTTTGTTGATGACTTCAAAGCCGATAAAAGATGCCAAAACAAATACAAACAAAGCAGCAAGTAATGCCTCTGTCATGAAATCAAAACTCCTTGTGTAAGTGGGAATGGGGCATTGGGCATTGGGCATCGAGCATTGGGCATTGGGCATTGGGCATCGAGCATTGGTTATTAATTCTTCTCCCTCACTCCCTCACTCCCTCATCTCCCTCATCTCCCTCATCTCCCTCATCTCCCTCATCTCCCTCATCTCCCTAATTAACCGCCGGTTCTTGAGCATTCAAAGCTTGTAGCGCATCCCGCACTCGTTGATTGCGAATTTCACCAGCGTGGGTAACGCAAGCTGCATCAACGATGTCGTCGCTAAAATCTACCTGCAAAGCTTTGTCTTTAATTAGCAGTTGTATCAACGATGTTACGTTCTTGGCATACAATTGGCTGGCATGAATTGGCATCGATGATGGCAGATTGATGGGGCCGATAATTGTCACACCGTTCCACACAATATCTTTACCGGGTTCAGTACAGGCGCAGTTACCACCCTGTTCAGCAGCCAAGTCTACAATTACTGAACCCGGTTTCATTTGTGCCACCATTTCTTCTGTAACAAGCCGTGGTGCTTGTCTCCCAGGTACTTGAGCAGTAGTAATCACCACATCAGAATTTTTGATGTGTTCGGCAACAACTTCTTGAGTACGTTGTTTGCTAGCTTCAGAAATTTCCTTGGCGTAACCACCAGCAGCGACGGTTTCTTCGTCTAATTTGACTTCAACGAATTTTGCCCCTAAGCTTTGCACTTCTTCTTTGACGGCGGGACGGATATCAAAGGCTTCTACCACTGCTCCCAAACGTCTGGCGGTAGCGATCGCTTGCAATCCGGCGACACCAGCGCCCATAATGAATACTTTCGCTGGAGCGATCGTCCCTGCGGCTGTGGTTAACATCGGAAAATATTTCGGTAACGCAGCTGCGGCAATTAATACAGCCTTGTAACCTGCTAATGAAGCTTGCGAGGACAAAGCATCCATACTTTGCGCCCTGGTGGTACGGGGAATCATCTCCATACTTAAAGCTGTGACTTTCCGATTTGCCAGTTGCTGTGCCACAACCGGATTGCCTAAAGGATTGAGGAAGCTAACTAAAATAGCCCCTTCCTTTAACAAGTCAATTTCTGAGCGTCCATCTTCTCGCTCTTGCGGTGGGCTAACTTTCAACAGAATATCTGTTTCGCCCCATAATTTGGCAGCATCGCTGATTATCGTGGCTCCTGCGGCTTCATAAGCAGGATCGCTGAAAAAAGCTCGCTCTCCCGCACCTGCTTCTACCCATACTTCTAAACCTTGTTTTACCAATCGGGTAACGGCGTCAGGAATCAATGCCACGCGACGTTCACAAACTTCAATTTCTTTAGCAACTGCTATTCTCATGAAATCTCCTGAAGATAAATACCTAATCTCTGCTAAGTAAGCGATTGTCTAGATGAGAGTATGCCGCACTCATAACACTTACGCAGCAATATCACCCATGACTTTTAGTTGTAGATTGAACCTTGAATTTTTCCTCTCCCACTCTTAGCTTTCCAGGCAAAGCCTGACTTTGCTGCTCGCAGATGTCATATTTTCAGATAGTTGCAAACAGGGTTACGTATTGCACATCCTAAATTGATTCCCAAATTTTGCATCTTTATCTTCAGCTTATTTTCGGGATTGAGAAATTTTGGTATTCCTTTCTTATAGAGTAATATTGACCAGTTTTTGAAAGCTTTATAATTTCCCAATCAAATTTTAATGATTACGACTTGTTTTAATCAATTTAGCCTAACTTAACTGGCGATCGCTCATGGCACGGCTCAAGTTTTATAACAAAATTCTCAAATTTAGATACACTTATACATATTTGGAAACACAATCCAATCCCGACTGTGTTTCTATTTAGTTCAAAATTTGACCAACATAGTCATCAAATCAGCACTCTGTAAGGGTAATCAAGTAAATTGGACGCCAGCTAAATCTAGCACTAAGTGATTTTACCGTCACATCGACTTTAGGGAATGTGGCACTTTTTATTCCAATTAAACGTCCATTGTCAGGAAGTCAGTAGTAAAGTTTAGTAAAGAATACTAACACACAGTTATTTTAGATAAAAGATTTATATTTTAGTAGAGGAAGCCTGATTATGCGACGTTTACTTTCGGCTTTAGCCGTGACTAGCTTTTTGGTTACTGCATTACCAGCCTTAACTTGGGCGCAAAGTTTGCCTGGATTTACGCTGTTTAGCGGCGTCAAAAGCGAAAATCAGCTGCCCTTTCGGTTAGATTTTGGTGGACAAGCTAATGCTTGGGATCGATACATATTGAGGATTCCTGGCAAAAGAATGAAATTGGCAGTTGGTCAATTTGCCATTACCTACCCTGATTATTACAAAGGGACTTTTGACCAAAAAAACATTGAAGTTCGAGTCAAAGGCAAAGCAGTTCCCCTTTCTGAGGTGAAGTGGGACAAAGAAGGTAAGCTCATTAATATTTTTCCCCAAGAGCCGGTGCCAGCAGGTAGCCCAGTTGAAGTAGTTTTATCTAACGTGAAAAATCCAGCCTTCGGCGGAGTTTACTATTTTAACTGTCAAGTCCTCTCTCCTGGCGATGTGCCACTACTGCGCTACATGGGAACATGGATTTTGAGCATCAATTAAACCACGTCGATCTTGAAACCTGTAGTTCAACTCTAATGAATAAGGATTTGCCCTCATCCCCCGACCCCTTCTCCCAGATTTGGGCTACCGTTTATACACAACTTGGCAGACCTCTCCCCAAACCCCTCTCCGACGCACAGAGGGGCTTTGAAGATTGGCTTCCCTTCCCTCCAAGAGTTGGGGCTGTTCTTGTTAGGTTTGAGAGCGCTTTGACCAAAATAAGTCACTTGTGTATACACCGTAACCCATATCTGAGAGAGGGATTTAGGGTGAGGTCGAAAACTATGGTTCTCAACTTAGATGAGGTTTAAGAATTTTAGATTTTGGATTTTAGATTTAATCCCAAATCCAAAACGGAATTGTCTAATGTCCAATTACCTAATAAAGTGATATAGTAGGAGATTGTGAGTTTTTATAAAAGCCAGCTAAGAGGAGAACAGTATGAAAAGAACACTGGGCGGCACTAGCCGTAAGAGAAAAAGAACCTCTGGTTTTCGGGCCAGAATGCGGACACCAGACGGCAGAAACGTGATTAGGGCTAGGAGAAAAAAGGGACGTCACCGTCTGAGCGTTTAGGGCATATTAAGCTAAAAGAGCATCTGTGGCTTTGCCCAAAGCAAATCGGTTAAAATCCCGTAAGGATTTCCAGGCAGTTTTTCGGGAAGGAATTCGGCGTCATGGCTCTTATCTAACATTGAGAGCCTTAAAGCCTTTATGTTCAACAAAACCTTCATTGGAAACTGTCACCCAGACTACACAAGCAACTGAATCACTACGTCTTGCCAGCACGCGGATTGGTATTTCCATAAGCACAAAAGTCAGCAAAAGGGCTGTGGTTCGCAACCGAATCAAACGGCAAATCACTGCTGTTTTATCTAATTTGCTGCCCAAATTATCACCAGGATGGCGGCTAGTGTTCATTGTCAAACCCACAGCAACAGAATCTAAGTGCGCAAGCCCACAATTTCTGCAAGAATTAGAGCAGTTGTTGGCACAAGCTGAGGTGTTCGATGGGAATTCGTGAAGACGTATATTATGAAGGTGGCCCCCATCGTGGGGATTTAATTGTCAACCTGCTGATTGGGCTAACCATTGTCGGGATACCGTTGACAGTTGGGGCAATTGTCAGAGCCTTGTGGCTGCGTTTCCGCATCACCGATCGCCGAATTACTGTAATCGGAGGTTGGCAGGGACGCGATCGCACTGACGTAATTTACTCAGAAATTGTCAAAGTCGTCAAAGTTCCCCGTGGCATTGGCTTTTGGGGAGATATGGTGTTAACGCTAAAAAACGGCAGTCGTTTAGAATTGCGGGCAATTCCCAAGTTTCGGGAAGTCTATGACTACATTAACGAAAGAATTGCTGCGAAAAATCCCGAATATAGTGGCGCTGCTAGCAAGTGATGAGGGAGATGAGGGAGTGAGGGAGTGAGGGAAAAGAATTAATAACCAATTCTCGATGCTCAATGCTCAATGCCTCTTTTAAATGTGCGGCTATCCGTAGCGAAAGATAGTCGCCCATAAATCATGTATTTAGATAAATTAGATTCAGTTTACAGTACCTCAGGTTGAATTCAGAATAATGGATTTTGGTATCGGCTTTCTCTCGAACAACGTGATGCTGCCAATCATAGATTTTTTCTATGGTATAGTGCCTAGCTACGGATTGGCGATCGTTGCTTTGACCCTGATAGTCCGCTTCGCGCTCTATCCCCTGAGTGCTGGCTCAATTCGCAATATGCGGAAGATGCGAATTGTACAACCTCTGATGCAAAAGCGAATGGCAGAAGTCAAAGAACGCTATAAGGATGATCCGCAAAAGCAGCAGGAGGAAATGGTCAATGTCCAAAAAGAATTTGGCAACCCTTTAGCAGGCTGTTTTCCATTACTAGTACAAATGCCGGTCTTATTAGCTCTGTTTGCCACTTTGCGGGGTTCGCCTTTCGCAGGTGTGAACTACAGCGTTAACCTGCAAATTGTTCCCACAGAACAAATCGAACAAATTCAACCTCAAGCCTTTGCCACTGCTCCTCAAAATATTTACGTTGCGGATGGGGAACACGTTAAGGTGGCTGCAATCCTTCCCAGTGGTAACAAATTAGCTGTGGGAGAACAAACTAAGATACAGTATCAGACTCTTGAGGGTAAACCATTTCAGGTACTCTTAGCAGAACACCCAGAAAATAAACTGATTCCTGATTGGAAAGTCACCAAAGGGGAAGATAAGATAAAAATTGATGCTCAGGGCAATGTGGAAGCCTTACAGCCGGGAGAAGTTACCATTCAAGGAACAATTCCAGGACTAGCAGCAGACAAAGGCTTTCTATTCATTGATGCTTTAGGTAGGGTTGGCGCGACTGATCCAGATGGCACAATCCACTGGGATATCGTCGCCATGATCGTTTTCTTTGGGATCAGCCTTTATGTTAGCCAAATGCTTTCTGGGCAAAATTCTAGCGGTGGCAATCCCCAGCAGGATACAGTAAACAAAATCACCCCTGTGATCTTTTCTGGGATGTTTTTGTTTTTCCCCCTACCAGCTGGGGTGCTGATGTATATGGTGATTGGTAATATTTTCCAAACTGCACAAACTTATCTTCTCTCCCGCGAACCTCTACCAGAAGAACTGCAAAAAATCGTAGAAACTCAGGAAAAAGAAGCAGCAGTCACAGAACAAAAGGCACTGCCCTTTGAACCAAAAAGTGCTAAGAAAAAGGCCACAGGGGGATAATGAGCAACATTCCAATGCAGCGAGGTCAGCAGTGGTTAAAAACACTGCTGGAACTCACTGGAATACCTGCTGAGATTCAGGGTCATTTAGAAACTACCCAATCTCAAGAGGGCGATTCTCCAGAACCAGATAACTACTGGTTGACAATTGACCAAACCAACTTGACTTCAGAACAAATCCAGATATTAATTGGTGCTGATGGTTCTGTGTTAGATGCAGTTCAATATCTAGCAAATTCAGTTCTAAACCTCAGCCAACTCCCCGAAGAACAAGCCTCTTACACCATTGAGTTAAATGGCTACCGGGTCAAAAGAGAAGCCGAAATTCGCGCATTAGCAGAAGCAGCAGCCGATGAAGTGCGTTTTTCTGGTAGAGAAGTGGAAATCAAATCCCTCAGTTCTGCTGAACGGCGTCAAGTCCATACCTTTTTGAAGGAATTTGGAGATTTAGAAACCTTCAGTCGCGGTAAAGAACCGCATCGTCATCTGGTTGTCCGTCCAGCTTCGTTGGAAGGAGTTAGGAGTTAGGAGTTAGGAGTTAGGAGTTAGGAGTTAGGAGTTAGGAGTTAGGAGTTAGGAGTTAGGAGTTTGAAGTTTGGAGTTAATTGAAAACTCATAACCATATATAATTTCAAAATTTCTCTTGTTCTTAAGGGATAAAATAAAGATTCAACACCAGTATAATTACTCCTAATCAAGATAAATGTTAGTGAGTATGTCTCACAAATCCTATGGACGCAATTTATATTCCGCAGCTCACTAAAGCCCCGGAGCGGACAGAGGAAGTTCAGGTTAGTGAATTTCTGCCTGGTCTGGAAACTTTGACACCTGTTCGCGGTCATGTGCGCGTGCAGCATCATGGCAGTTACCTGGAAGTATCCGCTCAGGCAGAAACTATTATTACTTGTACCTGCAACAGATGTTTGCAGCAATACAATCGACGGTTAGGGCTTGATACGAAGGAAATCATCTGGTTGGACGAAACCGCAAATCAGCTAAATGACTTGCCTTTAGAAAGAGAAGTGATTATGGAAGATTTGCTTGAAAGCTTACCGCCCGATGGTTATTTTTATCCCAACGAATGGCTGTATGAGCAGATGTGCTTGGCAGTACCCCAACGCCAATTGTGCGATCGCAATTGTTCAGGTATTCCTGTAAGTAGCACGGTTGATACTTATGATAATCCTAAAACTCCAGTTGATAAGCGTTGGGCTTCTCTGGAAGCACTGAAAAAGCAACTTCCGGGACAGTAAGGTATGTAGTAGTTTAGTTAGTTAATTTATCAGATTTATATAGAACCCGATTTCTTGAAGAAGTCGGGTTTCTAGTGTGAACTACCCCAACCTAAGACGGACGTGGCTTCCCAATTCATCGGGAATAGCCAAGAGAACTGCGTAATTCTATTGGTCTGACATTCCCTCCAAGGGCAGGAGTCCTGGTTCCCAAGACCCAAATCTTCTTGCAACATATACCTATTAGCTTGGTTTTCGCTTACGGCATTGATGGTCAAGACCAAATAATCCTATCAGAAAATTTTGCGGATTTCCGCGACACGTTAAAAGAGCGATCGCACTGGCAACCGCTATGAACTGGTAGATGTTGGTTTTTTAGTTGTGAGAGGCGATACAAACCTGAACAATGAGAGAAGAATAAATACCACAGCCAAATATGAACTTCCGTGAAGAGTTTAAACTGTTGCTACGCGCCCGCTACCCCTTGATTTATATTCCCACCTATGAGGAAGAACGGGTTGAAGCAGCTATCCGAGAAGAAGCAACTAACCAGGGTAATCGCCCAGTGTATACTTGGGATTTTGTCGATGGCTATCAAGGAAACCCCAATGATGTTGGTTTTGGGCGACGTAACCCGTTACAAGCTTTAGAATTTATCGAAAAATTACCAGCCTCCGCACCTGCGGTATTGATTCTCCGAGATTATCATCGCTTTTTAGATGATGTAGCGATCGCTCGCAAACTCCGCAATCTCGCCCGACTCCTCAAGTCGCAACCAAAAAATATTGTCCTACTGTCACCACGCATCGCCATTCCTGATGACTTAACCGAAGTTTTGACAGTCGTCGAGTTCCCCTTACCCGCCGCCCCAGAAATTAAAACTGAGGTGGAACGCTTACTGCAAAGTACTAGTAACTCCCTTTCTGGCAAAGTTTTAGATGATTTGGTGCGCTCTTGTCAAGGACTTTCGATGGAACGGATTCGCCGAGTTTTGGCAAAAGCGATCGCTACCCACGGCGAATTGCAGCCAGAAGACGTGGATCTGGTTTTGGAAGAAAAGCGCCAAACTATCCGCCAAACCCAAATCCTGGACTTCTACCCCGCCACTGAGCAGATTTCTGATATAGGTGGACTCGATAACTTGAAAGATTGGCTGATTCGTCGGGGAGGTTCATTTACTGATAAGGCGCGACAGTACGGATTACCGCACCCCCGTGGTTTAATGTTGGTGGGTATTCAAGGAACTGGTAAATCGTTAACAGCAAAAGCGATCGCTCACCACTGGCATTTACCTCTGCTACGTCTGGATGTGGGCAGGTTATTTGGTGGTTTGGTGGGTGAATCAGAATCTCGCACTCGCCAAATGATCCAAGTAGCTGAAGCCCTCGCTCCCTGTATTTTGTGGATTGATGAAATAGATAAAGCCTTTGCTGGACTTGGTAGCAAAGGTGATGCAGGAACAGCCAGCCGTGTGTTTGGCACTTTTATTAACTGGCTAGCCGAAAAAAGCTCACCCGTGTTTGTCGTCGCCACCGCCAACGACATCCAAGCTTTACCGCCGGAAATGCTGCGTAAGGGGCGATTTGATGAAATTTTCTTTGTGGGTTTGCCCACCCAAGAAGAGAGAAAAGCAATTTATGATGTTCATTTATCCCGACTGCGCCCCCATAACTTAGAAAGTTATGACATCGACAGGCTAGCATACGAAACGCCTGATTTTTCTGGGGCAGAGATTGAGCAAACTTTAATTGAAGCGATGCATATAGGATTTAGCCAAAATCGAGATTTTGCTAATGACGACATTTTAGAAGCAGCCAGTCAGATCATACCCTTGGCGCGAACTGCTGTAGAGCAAATTCAGCAACTCCAAGAATGGGCGGCGGCGGGGAGAGCGCGTTTAGCATCGAAACACACTCCTTTAAGCGATCGCCTCCGACGGACTACGTAAACGCATTAGAAAAGAATGTAGAGACGTAGCACTGCTACGTCTCTTTATAAGGGTTCTGGATAATGCATATTTAAATTCGGTCGGTGTCTATTCAGCAGTAGCTACAATAATTAGTTGGTCAAAAATCCATAGTCAATAGTTAATTATGTTGTCTGGCTTAACAAAGTTTATACTGGGGTTTTTCTTAGCGATCGCTGTGTTAATCGGTAGCGGCGTTGCAGTTGCACTCTATTTCATGAATCGCACCGGCATACCCCCCGCCAAACCAGTTTTTTCTAACGATAGCCCTTCGGTGAAAGCCCAAGCCCCAAAAGCAACCGAGCCTGGAGGAGGTAAACCCGTCCTTACATCTGGGACAAAGACTGAATCTTCTCCAAGCTCAACCTCTAATCCCATAGAATCGCCGAAAGCTACTCCATCATCAAAGCCATTACCATCGGGAGCTTACCGAGGACGTGTTAGTTGGGCTGAAGGCTTGAGTTTGCGATCGCAACCAAATCAAGAAGCTGAACGTATTGGTGGGGTTGGTTTTAATCAAAAAATTATTGTTTTGTCAGAAAGCGAAGATAAAGCTTGGCAAAAGATTCGTTTGGAAGATAGCCAACAAGAAGGTTGGGTCAAAGCAGGTAATACTGAAAAACTTGATGAACAATAATCTAAATAGGACTTCAACGGAAAACGAACCACAGAGGACGCAGAGGCCACAGAGGAATCAGAGTTTGAGAGGGTTTTTGCGTAAGTCCTACTAAAAAATCAGAGAATACAGAAGGACTACACACTTTTAGCTTCCTTAAAACCCCCCTTGCTGAGTCACCCATCGACTGATCCCGAAGTTGCTACCACTGGATAGGTGAGCATCAATACTGGCTAGTCCATTGTCATTAAAGATGTTACTCAAGTCATCTTTACCATCTCCATTGAAATCGCCACTACCCCACTTTTGGGCATCCCAGAACCCCCCCTGTTGAGTCGCCCATCTACCGATTCCGAAGTAAGTAAGTTGGCGCGAAAAAACATAAATATGTTACGAAACGTAAATAGGCTTAAAACCCTTGTAAATGACGAAGGACAAATGACAGCCTTAGCCAGTTAGCTTTAATTGTGCCGACCTACTTAGCTGCTACTGGATAGGTGAGCATCAATACTGGCTAGTCCATTGTCATTAAAGATGTTGCCCAAGTCATCTTTACCATCTCCATTGAAATCGCCACTGACCCACTTTTGTCCATCCCAGAACCCCCCTTGCGTAAGGGGTTGGGGGTTAGGTCTGTATTGCACTTAAGTGAGAAGCGCTATATTTGTAAATAAATAATTATACAAAAAATCTTATACATAAAAAATGGTATACTCTGCTATAGTCATAACTTGAAAAAACTAAGATTTATGCAAAACTACGCACACTGTGAGGCAATTCATCAATTGCCCCTATGTGAAAATAAGGCTTTCGGCTATTGTTTGCGTAAGTCCTGAAAACAAGTGAAAACAGGGGTAGATAGCTATTTAACCAAGCCAGCCTCAGTCTACGAGGCATCCGAAAGCGTCAAGGTTGTTGCTACCGTAGCTAATTTCAAATTTTTGAATTGGAAAAAGTTATCTGGCGGTGCAGCGATGCGTCTTTTGTCTGTGGCGCTGATTATGGGGCTTTTGAGTATTGCTGGGCAAGTTTTGGCACTCCAGAAAATAGGAAGCAATGGGTCTGAAGTTAGCAGTAGCCAGAGATGTTTAAAAAAGTTAGGCTACTTTAACGGCCCCGTGAGTGGTAAGTTTGCTAGCTTGACTCAAAATGCTGTAATCAAATTCCAGCTAGCCAATAGAATAACTGCTGATGGAGTTGTGGGTGCTAGTACTCAACGAGCCTTGCAACGAGCGTGTCAAAACAGAACTTCTAGTAGGAGTACCAGTTCGACAAGTGGTCAATATCCTGTTCTCTCTCAAGGCAAAACCGGTGCATCTGTAACAAGGTTGCAACAGCGTTTGCAGCAGTTAGGCTACTTGAATGCTAATCCCACTGGGAATTTTGGCCCAATGACCAGAGATGCTGTAATTGCATTCCAACGAAATTATCGCATCACTACTAACGGGATTGTGAATCGACAAACTTGGAACGCACTAATGGGTTCCTCTCCAACTCCAGCCAGATCAAGTCTCTCGACTCCACAAGTGAGAGAACTCCAAGTGCGTTTGCGGCAGTTAGGTTATTTTAATACTAATCCGACTGGAAATATTGGCCCAATGACCAGGGAAGCTGTCATCCAATTCCAGCGAAATTACCGCTTACCTGTTGATGGCATCGCTAATGCCCAAGTTTTGGACTCAGTGCGTAGAGTCTCTACAAGTGGATACGCTAACCAACAACCAGGCAGAAATTATCTAACTGTAGGCGATCGCGGAGAAAATGTCAGATTAGTTCAAGAGCGTTTGTCGCAGATGGGTTTCTCTAATACCAATCCTGATGGCTATTTTAACGATTACACTAGACAATCGGTGATTGCATTCCAGCAATATTCTCAAATTAATTCAACTGGAAATGTCGATTGGCAAACTTGGGAAGCATTAGGGTTGAATAATTCGACTGGGGGCACTTACAGGGAGACTAATCCCTATGTATTAACTCCTACTAATGACTATATAGCACCTCAAACTAATCGCTATGTATTACCTCCTACTAATAACGTAGTGCCTATTACCAATGGCAACACATTAGTTACTAATAATCCTTACAGAGTAATAGTGCCAATTTCTAGTAATGATACTCTGACTAAAGTGCAGCAATATATACCCAATGCTGTCACAGAGCAATCCAACCTAGGTGATTATGTGAATGCTGGGGCATTTAGCGATCGCGCCCAAGCAGAAACGCTAACGAAAATGCTCCGCTCCTATGGTCTTGATGCACGGGTAAAATACAATTGAAGAAGAATTCAAAATTGAGAAAAAGAAGCTGCCTATATCATCCTAGAGGTAATTAAAATGAGATAGATTTTGGGAACACTATATCTAACGTTTCTTTAGAATAGTGTACTTAATTATGAATATGCAGGTAGATATATTAGAACACTTCAGTCAGTTTAGCCAACTACCACAAGAAAAGGTAAAACAGCTTATAGATTGGCTTTCTCAAACGTTCAGTTATGAGCCAAAAGTTGGTATTCTCGGCAAGACAGGTGTAGGAAAGTCAAGCCTCTGTAACGCCCTTTTTGGAAAAAATGTTGCACCTGTCAGTGATATTGAGAGTTGTACACGAAAGCTTCAGGAAATTTCTGTAAGAGTGGGTTCAGGGAATATCAAACTAGTTGATTTGCCTGGTATCGGTGAAAGTCGAGAAAGGGATCTTGAATATAAAGACTTGTACTCTAAACATTTACCAGAATTTGATTTAGTTCTATGGGTTCTCAAAGCAGATGATAAAGCTTTTAGCTCTGATGAAGAATTTTATCACAACATCGTTAAGCCTCACTTGAAACAAGGTAAGCCTTTTATCATTGTGCTGAATCAGGTTGATAAAGTTGAACCCTTTAGAGAATGGGACATAGCTAATTGTGTTCCTGGGCATCAGCAGCAAAAAAACATTGATGCTAAAAGTAAGAGCGTTGCTGAAAAGTTCGGTATTGATAGTACAGCCCTTATTCCTGTATCTGCTAATGAAAACTATAACTTGATAACACTCGTGGAGACAATTACTTATGCACTCCCAAAGGATAAAAAGGTAACTTTTGTGAATGCTCTGAAAGAAAAAAATCGTTCAGAGGAGGCTAAGAAGGAAGCAAAGCGGGGTTGTTTCGAGGCACTCGGAGAAGAAATTGGAACTGCTCTATTAGGAGTAGGAGATTTAGGAAAAAATATCGGAAAAACTTTCGGTCAAGCAGTCGATAAAACTAGTTTTGGTAAAGTAGTCAATTGCATTCCCGATAACAGTGTCAAAAAAATTTTTAGTTGGTGGTAATCCTGACTCTTGAATTCTTCCTGTTAAATTGACAAACTCAATTGCGAACCTTCTTGAGTTTTATTCACCTCAATCCTGGCTTGGAAAGCTTCTTTAAGGTGGGGCATATGGGTTACAGTGAGGATGCAGGCAAAATCGGAAGCGATCGCATTAATTGCGGCAATCAAGCGATCGCATCCTTCGGCATCCTGTGTACCAAAACCTTCATCCACAATCAACAATTGCAACGCCGCTCCCGCCCGTTGCGCTAATAATTTCGCCAAAGCCAAACGGATGGCAAAGTTAATTCTAAAGGCTTCCCCACCAGAGTAAGTTTCATAAGATCGCGTTCCTCTAGAATCGGCGATTAAAATATCTAAGGTGTCTATCAGCTTGGCATTTTTCTTGGTTGATTTGGCACTGCGTCCAGCTTTTTGAGTAATAAATTGTACATGAAACTGATTACCACTCAACCGCGAAAGTAGTTTATTTGTCTCGGCTTCCAGTTGCGGCAACACATTCTCAATCATCAGTGCTTGGATACCATTTTTACCAAAAGCTTGCGCCAATTCCTGATAAACACGATATTCCTGCTTACAAGATTGTAATTGCTGCTGCTGTTGTTCATACTGAATTTGCAGGGTTTCCAGTTGATGCGCTAGCTGTTCTAAACGCCCCAACTTAGCTATTTGCTCATCGAGTTGCCGTCTGCGTATTGCTAGCTGCTGCTCTAGAGCTTGAATTTGGGCAGATGGGTTAGCTGTTGCTTGTAGTTGCTGGATAATGCTTTCAATTTGTCCGCCGAGTTTCTGCCGCTCCGTTACTCTGGCGCTTCTAGACTCCTCTAACTCTTGCAATCTCGTCTGGAGTTGCGGATACTGCTGCTCGGCTGATAGCAGTTGTTGATACCGCAAATGCCAAGATTGAGCTTTTTTTACAGCTATACGCAGGTTGTTGTGCTGCTCCGAACTGTAGCCAATTTCGGTAATGTGACGTTCAAGAGCCGCAATTTGTTTAGCACATTCAGAATCAGTCTGATCCTGCTGGATTCTGGCTTGTAATTGAGCAATTTGGGATTGTAATTCAGGTTTCCGGGCTAATAGTTGCCCTTGTCGCTTAGTAGCATCTTTAATCTGCTGGAGTTTAATTTCTGCCCATCGCCACCGTTCAACTTCGCTGCGAGCTAAGGCGTGATCTTGTTCATTATAATTAGCTTGTTGCAGATATTGGTCTAGCTGCCGGAGTTCGGCTTGTTTATCGGGAGCGTAATCACCAGCTTGGAGCGATCGCTCTAAATGCTGTTTTTCAGCAGCAATTTGTTGTAACTGTTGTTGCACATCAGTTGTCGCTTCTAACTGGGCTGCCAACTGTCCTCGCTGTTCGCGTAAACCATCATAACCAGCCAATTGCTGCGAAATTTCGCGATATTCCTGCCTAAGTACCTGAATTTCTCGATCAGACACAGCCATTTGTTCACGCACTACCCAAAACTGCCCTTGAGTATCCTCCAACTCAGCCTGGGTTTTTTCTACCACCCGACTCCAGTGATGTTCATCTAAAGGACGCTCGCATAATGGACAAAGTGCTTCAGGATTTTGGAGCATTTGTAATTTCTGCTCTAATTCTCCCAGCAGTTTTTCATAATCCCGTTGGTGAGCTTGCAGACGTTCGATAAAATGCCGCCTTTCTTGCCCTTTTTCTTGGACTCGTTGCAGATAAACCCGCTTTTTCTCCAGTTCCTCAATCTGGATTCCCACATCCATCACAGCTTGTTGCAGTTGCGGTTGGCGGTGCTGCTGGCGTTGCAATTGGTTCTCAGTACTTTGGAGTTGCTCAAGTCGCGCTACTAAACCTGCATGAGTGCGATCGAGTTGGCTTTGTAAAGTTGCTCGTTGTTGCAACAACGGAGTCACTTGCATTTGCAGTTGATCTAAACGAGCAACATGGTGACGGGCTGCGGTTAGTTGTGACAAAGCAGCTTCTACTTCACCTGATTTAGTCAGAGTTTGCTGAATTTCTCGCTCTTGTTGCTGCAAAGCTTCTAACTGCCCTTGGGCTTGTTGCAGTTGCCGTTCGATTTCGTGAATTTGTTTGGTAAGCTGTTGTTGCTTTTGTTGGCGAGTCTGCCCAGCGCGGGTGTGTTCTTCAAATTTGACAACAAAAGCTTCTTCTTGAGATTGTAGACTTTGATATTGGGCGTATCCAGCTTTAATCTCAGCTTCTTGATGCAATATTTTTTCTAAATCTAACAGCTGAGAGGCAATAGCT
>NZ_JAIVFV010000269.1 GCF_020829445.1 Nostoc sp. CHAB 5836 | reverse complement strand
TCAATATTATAAGAAAGGTAATCCCAGCGGCCTTTGGTCTAGGGATAGAGGGTATTGCAGTTTACCCATTCCGGGTCACTCCGGGAAAAGTGGCTTGAGGATATTTGTCTATAAAGTTACTAACTGTTACCAGACCTAGTTTAACCTGCTAAGGGTATTTGTTTGAGTTGGTGTGGATACTTCTGATCCCATAGAAGTATGCAATTAGGGCATGGGTCATTGGGTATTAAAGATAGTAAAAATAGATGATCATTCGGCGCTGTGAATGATATTTTATGAAGGACTCTTGCTGATTCTTAAAGAAGCAATAACAACTATTTTTTAAAATTTAGCCAGTCAAGGATATATAGGACTAGTATTTGATTTTTGAAAGACACGTAGGGTGTGTTAGTACAGAAAGTACGGCACCATTCTTAAGGGTTTGGTGCGTTACGCGAAACGCTAACGCACCCTACAAATACCTAATTTTGTTCAAAATCAAATCGGATTCCTATAGCACAGAAACTGATAGAGTTTTATATTACAAGCAACAAATTGTTTTCACTAAATCATTTGAGTGAGCAATACATTTTTTATTATCTAGTAACTTATGAAGTTCATGCGTAACTCAGCTTTAATTCTAGCGATCGCACCCCTAGTCTTTGCGATCGCGGCTTGTGGTGAAAATTCAGGTCAAATAGCGAGTACACCCGGCACTCCAGGCAGTACTCCAGCTGCACCAGCAACTCAAAATCGTTGGGATAGTATTAAAAGCCGTGGTCAATTAACTTGTGGTGTCAGTGGTGAAGTGCCGGGGTTTAGCTTTGTGGGAACCGATGGTAAATACAGTGGTATCGATGTGGATATTTGCCGAGCGATCGCCGCAGCTTTATTTGACAACCCAGATGCAGTAGAATTTCGCAATCTCAATACCAAAGAGCGGTTTACAGCTTTACAAACTGGAGAAGTAGACATTCTCAGCCGCAATACTACCTGGACACTTAGTCGTGATACCTCTGTAGGTCTAGAATTTGCACCTGTAGTCTTTTACGACGGACAAGCCATAATGGTTCGCAAAAATAGCAACATTAAGTCCTTAGCAGACCTAAAGGATAAAGCAATCTGCGTTCAAACTGGCACTACTACCGAACAGAACTTAGCAGACCAAATGCGGAAAAGGGGCATCACTTACAAACCCGTTGTCTTTGAAGACGTTAACGTTACCTTTGCTACCTATGCTGAAGGTCGTTGCGACGGCATTACAGCTGACCGTTCAGCATTAGTTTCGCGGCGGATAATTTTACCCAAACCAGAAGATAACGTGATTCTCAATGAAGTAATCTCTTCAGAACCCCTTGCACCAGCAGTTGCTAAAGGAGATGCTAAGTGGGGAGATGCTGTTAAGTGGGTGGTTTATTCCCTAGTAAAAGCCGAAGAATTGGGTATTACTTCTCAGAATGTGGGTCAGTTTGCTACCAGTAAAGACCCAGATATTAAGCGGTTTTTAGGAACCGAAGGCAACCTTGGCGAAGGACTCGGCTTAACTAACGACTTTGCAGCCAGAATAATTAAACACGTTGGTAACTACGCCGAAATTTACGATCGCAACCTCGGCCCCAAGACAAAACTCAATCTAGCTCGTGGTCAAAATCAACTCTGGAGCAAAGGCGGACTGCTTTATTCTCCGCCGTTTCGGTAGAAGAGATGAGGGGATGAGGGGATGAGGGGGATGAGGGGGATCAGGGGGATGAGGGGGATGAGGGGGATGAGGGGGACAAGGAGAATAACCAATGACTAATGACTAATGACTAATGACTAATGACTAATGACTAATTCTATATGGCGTGATGTCCGTTTTTGGCGCATTGCTTTGCAATTAGTTGCTGTATTTTTAGCAGCAGTTGTAGTAGTAATACTCTGGGGGAATCTCAACCGCAACTTGCGGCAATTGGGTATTCAGTTTGGATTTGATTTTCTTAAGCAACAAGCATCTTTTGATATTGGTGAGACGCTAATTACCTACAAACCCACTGACACCTATAGTCATGCTTTGTGGGTGGGGTTAATTAACTCTTTGCGGGTGGCGGTTGCAGGGATTTTTCTGACAACCATTGTAGGGGTAAGTGCTGGGATTGCCCGACTTTCTGACAACTGGCTAGTGCGGAATATTACAATGGTTTATGTAGAGATTTTCCGCAATACGCCTTTATTACTGCAATTGCTGTTTTGGTACTTTGCTGTTTTTCTCAGTTTCCCGAAAACAGGAAATAAGATATCCCTTTGGGGTTTTATTGGCATTAGTCAAAATGGCTTAGAACTTCCTTGGTTTACCCTATCACCAGAGTTTTCGACTTTGCTGTTGGGATTAACTTTTTACACAGGTGCGTTTATTGCAGAAATTGTTCGAGGTGGGATTCAATCAGTACCGAAGGGACAATGGGAAGCAGCGCGATCGCTAGGATTAAAACCAGGGTTAGTAATGCGGTTGGTGATTTTTCCCCAAGCTTTGCGGGTAATTATTCCACCGTTGACGAGTCAATATCTTAATTTGACGAAAAATACCAGTTTAGCGATCGCGATCGGCTACCCCGATATTTATTTTGTCGCCTCCACCACCTTTAACCAAACCGGGAAAGCCGTAGAAGTGATATTACTGATTATACTCACCTATCTCACCCTGAGTTTAACCATCTCTGTAGTGATGAATTTATTCAATCGCACCGTGCAAATTAAAGAGAGATGAGGGGGATGAGGAAGATTAGGGGGATAAGGAGGATGCACCTTTGAACTTGGAAGTTGAGTTTCTGAGATTGAACTATGAGTCTTTACAAATGACCAATACTTCGACTTACCTCGGCTTCGCTCGGCACAAGTCGCTCAGTACAAGTGACCAATGACCAATGACAAATGACAAATGACAAATGACCAATGACTAACGACAAATTAACTTGGCTACGTAAAAACCTATTCAGTACTTGGTACAACAGCTTGTTAACTGTTGTCTGTCTGGTGTTGCTGTTTTGGGTAGTGCGAGGAATTCTAACTTGGGCAACTACTCAAGCACAATGGGCGGTAATTCAGGTTAACTTACGTTTATTTCTAGTTGGCAGATTTCCGCAAACGCTATATTGGCGAACTTGGATTGTGCTAGCGATCGCTTCGACTTTAGGCGCTATAACTGGAGGTGTATTCTTTGGTAAACAACAGTTACCGAAGCGTGGAATTGCTTTGTTTGCTGTCATCATCGGCGTTTTGTTAATTGTTTTACCACTAGACTTTACATCTCGCCTTTGGTTATTGTTAATTGCATTTTTAGTATTTGTAGGTTTTTGGCTTGGAGGAAAGTTTACTAAAGTACTAACTTTTTGGCTTTCCCTACTATGGTTACTGTCTTTTCCCGTCATTCTCTGGCTAGTTGGCGGTGGATTTGGATTGCAGCCTGTACCTACAAATTTATGGAATGGTTTGCTACTTACCCTACTAATGGCAGCAGTCAGTATTGTGCTTTCTTTTCCTATTGGGGTTTTACTGGCTTTAGGGCGCACAAGCAATTTGCCTGTAGTACGTTGGTTTTCTATCCTGTATATTGAAATTGTTAGGGGAGTACCACTGATTGGAGTTTTATTTTTAGCTCAGGTAATGCTTCCCTTGTTTCTATCAGCAGACGTGCGTTTAGATCGGGTATTACGAGCAATTGCTGGACTAGTATTATTTAGTGCCGCATACATGGCAGAAAACGTGCGCGGTGGACTCCAATCAATTCCTCGCGGGCAAATTGAAGCTGCAAAAGCGCTAGGATTAAATACAGCCTTGGTGGTTTTGTTAATCGTCTTACCTCAAGCATTACGTAACGTTATCCCTGCGATCGTTGGTCAGTTTATCGGCTTATTTAAAGACACTTCTCTCTTATCTTTAGTGGGATTGGTAGAACTCACAGGTATTGCGCGTTCCATATTGGCGCAACCACAGTTTCTCGGCCGCTATGCAGAAGTTTATCTATTTATTGGATTGATTTATTGGGTATTTTGTTACTCAATGTCGTTAGCTTCTCGACGGTTAGAAAAACAGTTAAGCCAGTAATTAGGATATAAAAAAACAAATTACCTAATAAAAATTAAGGAGCCAAAATTTAGAATTATTGTGTTATCCTGACTCCTTTTAAATTTTTCCTTGTTTAGTCATCTGTGTAAATTATTGTGCATCTAACCAAGCTTGTAAATCCGCCAAGCTGCTAAAATCCAACAGAGCAACACTTAGATTCTCAAGCACTGTTAAGGGTAAATGAGAAATCGTTGCTTGCATTTCTTCAGACAGTTCTTGCTCAAGACGCTTAGTCAAGAGACGAACAATTAATTTAACAGTTGCTTCCTGTTCTCCTTGTTGTCGTCCTTCTTGTCGTCCTTGTTGTCGTCCTTCTTCCTTAATTTCTCGATAAACTCTCGTTTGCTGTAAAGTTATCCCCAACATGATTTCAACCTCGGCTCTGCTTAATTGCTCAAATTTGTACACCATTATGGTCGTCACCAATTCTATTATGGCGCGACTTGATACTTCGGGTACTTCTTGATATGTTCTGGTTAACAAATACCTAGCTTCTTCTGGTGCTTCATCTTCTTCTATCGTAGTCAGTACCATGAGTGCTAAACCCAAAGGTAGTTGGCGAATATCTCCTAATTCGTCCAAGTAAACGCGATACAATTGTTCGCTATTAAGGAATGCGCGGTAGGGATAACTATTATTTTGTTCGATACTGCGGGATGGATAGATTACCACCGCTTGCCAATCACTGTATCTCATACGGTTACGATAGAAATACAATAACGACTCGGCAAATAGCCTTTCGTAAAGCATTTCATCTTTCTGAAATTGAACTTCGCTAAAATATACAACCCCACCATCAGCAGTATCAGGTGGAAGAAACACACCATCAATTTCAAATTTTGGTTCCTTGACAGCTACTGAATCAAAACGATAATTATCAGCATTATCCGGCGGATTTGTCAACAATTCAAATAATAGGCTTGGGGATTGTTGAAACAGTTTGTAGAAAATTGAGTCTCGGCGCATTTAGGAGTTGCGAAAAATTTATTTGAACTCATAATATATCTTTAGATAGCTGATACCACAAATTTTATTGATGACTGGTTTTGTGATGTGGTGGTATTATTCTCTGGCAAAATCTCAGATAGGCGATCGCGCTGTAAAATCTTATTAATTAGGGTTATTATTGATAAGGGATCGCTATGATAAAAAGTTATTTTAGCTATCTAAAATCAGCAATTATTTGATAGCCATTCCATCAGCTTATCGAAATGCATTGCTAATTTACTAAAAAATTCGGAGTTGCAAATCCGTGACAAGAGAACAAGATCCGATAATTATTGCTGAAGATGTTCACAAGTGGTATGGAAAGTTCCATGCTCTTCAAGGTGTGAGCTTGACAGTCAATCGTGGAGAAGTAGTAGTATTGATGGGCCCATCTGGTTCAGGTAAATCTACCTTTATCCGCACATTTAACGCTCTAGAAGAATATCAAAAGGGAAAAATTGAAATCGACGGCATTACCCTCAGCCATGACTTGCGAAATATTGAAACGATTCGCAAAGATGTGGGAATGGTGTTTCAGCAATTTAATTTATTTCCTCATCTCACAGTATTGCAAAATATCTCTTTAGCACCAATTTGGGTACGGCGATCGCCAAAGGTAAAAGCCGAAGAATTGGCGATGCAACTCTTAGAAAGAGTGGGAATTTTAGAACAGGCGCAGAAATATCCAGGACAGCTATCTGGTGGACAACAGCAACGAGTTGCGATCGCACGTGCTTTAGCCATGCAACCCAAAATTATGCTGTTTGACGAACCCACCTCAGCCTTAGATCCAGAAATGGTAAGAGAAGTTTTAGATGTAATGCGAAATCTTGCCCGTGATGGGATGACAATGGTAGTCGTCACCCACGAAGTTGGATTTGCTCGTGAAGTCGCCGACCGAGTTATCTTAATGGATAGCGGTTCCCTTGTCGAGTCAGCCACCCCCGACGCATTTTTCAGCCACCCGAAAGAAGAAAGAACACGCAAATTTTTGTCACAAATTCTTTAGAAAATCTTTCGGTAAGAAGATATGACACCTGTACTAGGGAAATTTCTGCAAGTTGTGAGAGGTGTCTGTTGTTAACTGATTAGCTATCTCCACGCCATGTAAAAATAATTTGTTCATCAGCTTGCCTAAACTCAATATTAAACTTATCAAATACAACTTCTCTTCCTAGAAGTAATTGTTCTCCACCTGTATTAGTTTGTAACCATGCCACAGTAGCAATAAAACTGTGTTCATCAATAGTCATTTCAACGATCCGAAAGCGTCCTCTTTCACCTAGTCTGTCGGCTAACTTGCAGGCTAACTCTACGCCACTGTAACCACCCCCGACGATCGCCACCCGAATTTTATCAGCATCCGATTCTTCTAAAA
>NZ_JAIVFV010000268.1 GCF_020829445.1 Nostoc sp. CHAB 5836 | reverse complement strand
TATGAAAAACAAAAAAATATGTATTTCGAGACGCATAGCGCAAGAAATACGACATCCTTGCTAAATCCCCTGAATTTATTTATGGGGATTCCTCCTGCCTCCTGCCTTCTTCCTCCTGCCTCCTTAAATATAGTTATACAAAGTAGAATAAATCAAATATGATTGCAACAGTAATCATTTTATTCATATTAGGAATTATCGGAATTATCTTGGCAATATCGTATTTGTATTCTTGTGCAGATGAAAATTATAGCTTTAATATTTTTGGGTTTGGTAGCTTATCACTTATTCCCCCAGCATTAGCATCGATAGGCAGGGCGAACGCATCTAAATTCTACAAAAATATATTGACAAAAAGCTGAACTAATGTAGTCAATCAAATAATCGGATTTATAGCGATCGCTTCTTTTTCATCTAAGTAGAAAAAGTAATAATCGAGACTTAATACTAGGTCAATAAGGTATGCTTAATGCGATTAGTTAAGAATTTATTGATAATAGACTATTCTTATTGACAAGATGCGTTCGCCCTGTCAGGGATAGCCACAGGTTTTGATGGGATTGAACATAGCACATATAAAACAGAAGAAATAGGGCATGGTCGTCATGAAATCCGCAATTACGTAATGTTATCTGAAATTGAATCTCGGCTTAACCCAGATTCAGTTTGGTCAAAATTTAATAGTGTTGGCATGGTAGAATCTGTCCGTTCATTCAATGGTGAAACAACAGTTGAAACTCGTTATTTTATCAGTAGCCTTGAGTCAGATGCTAAACAGTTTGGTAATTCTATTCGCAGTCATTGGGGAATTGAAAATTCATTGCATTGGCTATTGGATGTTGCCTTAAGAGAAGATGACTGTCGTAGGGGAAAAGATAATGCTCCACAGAATTTTGCAATTCTTAGACATATTGCAGTCAATCTTTTAACTCAAGAGAAGCGTGTTAAACGTGGAATTAAAAATAAACAGTTCCTCGCGGCGATGGATAACAACTATTTACTAAGAATTTTAGCATTAGCTTAAAATAGTAGATTAAAACTTGAGTAAAATATTTCACATAATTTATTTTCTAGGTAAATATATTTTTATGTACACGATAATTTAATTATTTTCTTATTCATAAATAGTCATTTAGATGAAGATAACCTAATTCATATTTTGAGAACATATTTGATTTAGTTTGCTTATCGTTCCATCAATTTTTGCAATTATCTATATCATTTTGCAATCTTTCTTAGTTTTTATTAGTAAATAAGATGCGTTTGCCCTGGCGATCGCAGTAATCCATGCATCTTTACAGCGCTTGTCGATTACTTCGACTGTACAGGCGATTTCGCTGTAGATTTGTTTGAGACGGGCTATGGATTTGTGTTTTAGCTGTTGTTGGGTATATCTTGGGTGTGTCATGATTGATAAGTTCCTATGGGGACGGAAAGCGCTTCAGATTGCGAGTCGGGGGCGCTTTCTCTGTTTCTTATTTTGTACTACTGTAATATACAGTAGTTATCAACTAGTGTATACTTTTAAAATGCAAAACAAGTTTAGAATTATGGAGGCGTGTACACCAATGTTGATGGATGTTGTTAGACAGATAAAAGTTACAATCCCAGATTTATCTCAAAAAATTAAGGAGGCAAGAGAAAAAGATGGAAGATCAGTGCAGGTTTTAGCCACCTCAGCAGGAATTTCTACTGCTTATTGGTATCAAATAGAACAGGAAAAAAGACAGTGGATTTCTGAAGAAACTCTGCGCGGGATTGAACAAGCTTTAGGATTAGATTTAGGGGTGCGTTTTGATGATTGATCCCCTTACTATCAATCTTTTATTTCTACCTCTAGTCTCTTTTGTAGAGGAATGTCTAGGTTGGGCTACGTCTACGCACTTATCTGTTACATCCAAAATCTACGTTGCAATCAACTCTGAAAAAATATTGTTGAACAAGAATTGGTGGAATCATGCCTAAACCACCTTCTAGACGTAACAAAGCCACCTCTGCTGCATCTCCCGATTCAACTTCAGCAGCTAGCTCTGTAAACGAGGATATCTCCCAGCAAGTAGATCCCGCTTCAGCAACAATTACGATTACTGCTGTTGAGGTTGAAGAGTTAAGCGACGAAGAACAGCGTGATGGCCTACATCCAGAGCGCCGTGTGGAACGGGCGTTTTTTGAGGCTTTGAAAGCGCTTATGGAATTGAGAGACAGACGGCTGTACCGTTGGACGCACAAAACATTTGAAGATTATTGCCGAGAACGCTTCGGTTACAAACCAACTGCCATTGCTTTTTTCAAAACTAACCCTGGATTCTGCCCCGAATTCGCCGCAACGCGTGAGTTTCTGCATAGGTAGAGGTCGTACATTTGACCTTGCAGCGATCGCCTCATGTGACCATTTTTCAGCACTGGGGACAGGCGTGACGGAACTTTCACCCTCATGATCCGCTTTCAATACTGCGTAGGTTTTGCCTGTTTTGGGCATTATAGACAAGGATATTTTAAGGGTTTGAGCCTACTTTCTTTCCAAAACCTACGCAGTATTGATTCGGGTTGGGGTTAGCCATCAGGTAAGCCAGGGCTTGCGTTCGCAAGAAATACGAACTGGCTCACTACCTCTCTAATGCATCCCAAACCACATAGATATACGGAAATTTCGCGTATACTAACTAGTTAGGCTGCTAGGTTATCGCTGAGGACAGTACTTCTAAGTTGCCAGTGGACAATTAATGCTAATGAATTAGAGGTAATTAAGATTTTGTGGAAACTATAGTTAACTTCTTTGTTAATGGCGTATTGGCATCTATTGTTGGCAGCATTATCCTAATTGTCCTTGGTGGGTTGGTTTCGCAGTACATAAGATGGTTACTCACTGGAGTTTTGGGACGGCTGCTTGATATTGATATTGAGTATGTCTTTCGCTCAAAAGCCGAAGCTGACGAAGACATTACAAGAGAACTTGAAAAGGCTTCATTCGTGTACTTGCTCACAGGACGAGGGAATGATATTCAACGAGGGTTGTTCAGCAAAGTGTTGCATCGCAAGCCCCGTGGAAAATTGTCTGAGTTTAAACTAATGTTACCTCTGCCTAACGCAGTTGGTACTGATTGGATAATGCAACGAGAAAAGGAGTTAGCTACTTTCGACCCTGCGTTTGGAAGGGGGGTACTTCAAAATCAAATCGAGATGACAATTAAGTATCTAGAAAACTATATAAGTAATGGAGAAATTGAACTTAGACTTTTTAACTATCCTCACATCGGTAGAATCATAATTACTGATCGAGTTGTTTATTTTACTCCATACTCAACACATACACATGGTAAAGATTCTCGCATAATCAAACATCGTCGTGGTGGTGAGTTTTATGACTGTTTTTTACGATTATTCCTTCAACTTTGGGACGTGTCTCAGCCAGTTTAGGTAGTTAGGCATTAGGCAGATCAACATCACATTGTAGTGGAAGGGCGTCTAATAAGCATTGTCTTTTGTATATAAATTGCTACATTAAGCAGTAAATGTATAAAAAATCTAAAAATGAATTGATTATTAAACGAGCCAAATCGATCTAGCTAGAGGCTGAACAAAAGCGCAGTTTATGCCCGTACGGAGTATATCATACCTGACTTTCCACATCCCGTGAAAAGTCAGTTCCCAGACAAACAGCGAGGCTCTGACCAATTTTTCTTTCAAGCATTTTCTAAAAGCCCCTTGACAACTGCGATACAGGCTTAACTTGTGACTAATGAAGAAGTTCTATTTTAAAAGAACAAGACGAATTAATGCCCTGAGCGATCGCCTAATAGAAAGTTTTTTTGAATTTTTGGAATAATTTCCCAAACCAGTTTGTTAATTAATATGGAGGCTCAAATTACAGGCTTACCTGCATTTGAACCACAACTTAGCTACAGCGGTTCTTGATTGGTTGCAACACCAAAAGTATTTAATCTTTTTCTCTTAGAGTAGGAAAACTCAATTGCTCAAAGCCTTTTGGAATTTTGATTTTCAATTTTTGGCTATAGATTTTAGTTGATGTTAGAAAATAAAGCCTCCAATTTTGGTTAAATTAAAGTTTCCAAACCTGGTTTTGATTATTGGTTTCCAAGAATGATAGAAAAGTATTTTTATACTTTAGATGCGTTTGCCCTGCTGCTGTGTTAGCGAAATATCTGCAACAAATCTGACCAATTTAAATATTTTACGCTCGTAAAATATTTTCTTAGATTATTAACAATTAACTGTTTTTAGTCTATGAAAAAGATAGACAAGAAATTAATTCTCATATCACCAATCTTGAAAGAGGTAATTTATGGCTGCGTTTACACCATATATTCTAGGTACAGATCCATTAAAGTTGATTAGAGCGGCAGAAATTGTACCACCAACAGTCCCAGTAGATATTAATCAACCCATAAACTTTATAGGAGGAGACGGGCAAACGTCTTTTTACGATGGTAGTATTACTCAATTAAAGATTGCCAAAGGAATTCTTCTCACAACCGGAAACGGATCTCCTCCTACAACAAATACACAGACTAATTTTGGTCTAGATGTTCCAGGATTAGGAACTCTAGGCGATCCAGATTTTCAAACCTTAGCAAATACTGCTTTTTCTAACAATGGCGGTGTAAAAGAAGCCAACATTTTAGAATTCTCGTTTTATGGCAACTCTTCAAACGGTACCGCAACACCAAAAAAAGGTGGCACTATTTTCTTAGAGCTAAAATTTGCTTCTGACGAATACCCTGAGTTTGCAAGCACAAGTTTTATTGACATTGCAGGTGTTTTTGTCAATGGTGAAAATATTGCTTTTTTAGATGGCAGCAATAAACAAATTCCTCTGAGTATTACAAATCAGGCTATAAATGCTTTAGATAGTCAAAATCTACCACTAATAACAAATAATAGTGATTCAAGTCTGCCGATTGAATACGATGGCGTAAGTAAAACCATAGTAGTTTCTGCTCCACTTTACTCTCTTGATGAAGATTTAAATACTATTAAGATTGGTGTAGCTGATACTGGAGACCAAATCTACGATTCTGCCTTATTTGTTTCTAACATGTATATAGATGACATAGGAGGATTTGCAGGTAACGAAATTTTGTTCAAATTAGCTGGTAGTTCTGCATCTGACACTTTAACAGGAGGCCAATTTAACGATTTTATTGATGCTGGAGCAGGTAATGACATTATTAATACAGGTGGTGGAAATAATGTTGTTCTCGCTGGAACAGGTAACGATATTATCAGTATCAGTGGTAGTCCTGGTAACAACATTATTAATGGTGGTAGTGAAATAGATAAAGTAGTTTTTTCAGGATCTCTGAGTCAGTTCAATGTTCAAGGGGACGGTAAATTTACAAAAGTTAATAATACAAACACCTTAAAAGATGTAGAGTTTCTTCAGTTTGATGATGCTGTAGTAAACACAGAAACAATTGGAAGTAAGTTTTTCGGCAGTCCTGGTGACGATTCCTATGTAGGAAAGAAAGGAAATGACACTATGACTGGCGCAGATGGTAATGATATTCTTTTCGGAAATGACGGTAACGATTTTCTTCAGGGAGATAATGGAGCCGACTTTCTCAATGGGGGAAATGGCGACGATACTTTGATTGGAGGAGCCGATGACGACTTTCTGGTAGGTGGTAATGGTAATGACAGCATAGATGGAGGAAGCGGAAATGACGCTATTGATGGAGGAATAGGAACGGACATACTCATAGGAGGTGACGGAAACGACCGTTTGACTGGTAATAGTGGCAATGACTCGCTCAATGGCGGCACTGGCAATGATACACTCAACGGCGGTATCGGCAATGATACACTCAACGGCGGTACAGGAAGCGATCGCTTTGTATTCAACTCTTCGACTGAAGGAATTGACACGATTAGTGACTTTAGCGTAGTTGATGATACGATTTTTGTCTCTGCTGCTGGTTTTGGTGGAGGGCTAGTTGCTGGTGCGGCGATTGCTGCCAATCAATTTGTTATCGGCACAGCAGCGACTACAAGTAGTCAAAGATTTATTTACAATCAAGGCAATGGTTTTCTGTTCTTCGATCAAGATGGCACAGGAGCAATAGCGGGAGTCCAAATTGCTACTCTTAATACCGGATTGTCCCTGACCAATGCAGATATTTTCGTTGCTTAGGAGTTTTGAAGTCAAATCAAGCGATTTTAGATTGTGGATTAGACAAAATCTAAAATTTAAAATTGCTAATCAATTAGTTTGAAAACTAAGGGGACGCGATCGCGTCCCCTTTATTTGCCATTATCTATTGATACCATGTTAAAGGAATCTCTGCGGTATTCTGGTAAATCACTGGTAACTAAGTAGCACAGGGAAACTTATCTTTTAATTGGACTTTGGACAAAAAAGAAGTGTTCGCGTATGTATTACGCGAATAAATGATTAATCTTGTTTATAGTTACCAGCAAAAAAAAAGCATAGCCACCAGAACCCCAAGGTATAGTAATATAAAC
>NZ_JAIVFV010000267.1 GCF_020829445.1 Nostoc sp. CHAB 5836 | reverse complement strand
TGTTGATTACAGCTAACGGTCACGGGTCTAGGCAATCATGCAGAACCGATAAGTTCGGTTTTCCAAATCGACACGTACCTAGAAAGAAAATACATTTTGGTTTTCAAACAGGAGACATTATCAAAGCGGTTGTCACCAATGGCAAAAAAGTAGGCCTTTATTTTGGACGTGTTTTGTGTCGAGCCACGGGTAGTTTCGATATCGCTACAAGCAAGGGAAGAATATCGGGCATCAGCCACAAATATTGTTCAGCAATTCATAAAAAGGATGGATACAGTTATGCTTTTTGAAAAAATTCTGACGGCGATTGAAATCGCCTACGCCTTACCCCCACGGATAAATCCGGGGGCTTCCACGGCGAGAGGACTTTGGTGATAAATCTAATTAATCAATAATTCTGGTGCTACCAATCCTTTTTGGATAGCTAAGACTGCGGCTTGAGTGCGATCGCGTACTTCTAGTTTCTGTAAAATAGCATGGACATGAACTCGCACTGTACCAGGGGCAATGTAGAGAATTTCAGCAATTTCTTGATTGCTTTTGCCAGCTGCTACCAGTGCCAAAATTTCTTGCTCCCGCTTTGTTAAGGGATTTTCTGAGGTTTCGTCAGTTTTTGCGGGCTGCACTGCCATATAATTGCCCTCAAAAGCTGCTCTAATTTCTGTTGTTGCCGTTTGATCCCACCAAGAAGCGCCTGCTGCAACCGATCGCACTGCTAATATTAGAGACTCAGCAGCAATACCTTTAAGGCAATAACCTTGGGCCCCGGCAGCAATTAACCGCGAAATCAGGGGTTTTTCAGAACGAGACGTTAAAACGAGAATTGGTAAATTTGGCTGCTTCTGCTTGATTTGGCGACAAGCCTCAATCCCGCCAATTCCCGGTAAACCTATATCCAGCAAGACCAAATCCAGAGGGTAGAGATTTGCTAATTCTACAGCTTGTTCCCCATCTTCTGCTTGTGCGACAATCTCCAAACTGGTTTCTTGTTGCAACCGCATCCACAGACCAAGCCGAAACAGTTCATCATCTTCAACAAGTAAGATTTTTGTCATTTGTCATTTGTCATTTGTCATTGGTCATTGGTCATTTGTCATTGGTCATTGGTCATTGGTCATTTGTCATTGGTTATCCTCCTCATCTCCCTCATCTCCCTCATCTCCCTCATCTCCCTCATCTCCCTCATCTCCCCGGTGGTGGACAAGTTGGAAGTCGGAAACCAAACACTGCGCCGCGTGGTGAGCGATTCTCTGCCCAAATTTTACCCCCATGAGCTGCAATAATTTGCCTGGACAAATAAAGCCCCAGTCCAGATCCAAAGACGTGGCGATCGCTATTTCCTTGATAAAACCTCTCAAATAAGTGAGGTAACTCTTTTTCGGTAATGCCGGAACCAGTATCGAGTATTTTTACCACTTGATCGCTAGAATAACCTTCAAATACTACTTCCACTTTACCGCCACGAGGGGTGTGATTAATGCCATTACTCAGGAGATTGGTGAAGACTCGCCCAAGTTGCAAAGAATCGCCATTTACCCAGACAAAGCTCCGAAAATCTGATTCGCCATAGTGCAGAGAAATATAAACCTGACGTGTTCTCGCTAGTTCAGTCAGGGTAGCGATGATCTCCTCCGCCACTGTTACCAAGTTAACTGGTGATATCTGTAGTTTCAGCCCTTCGGCATCATTGCGGTACACATCTAAAAGGGTTTGGACTAATTGCAGTGTACTCCGATGACTACGAGCCATTGTTTGTAACACTTTTGCTTGCATGGGCGTGATTTCACCAAATTGCTCGTTTTGAAAATATTTCAGTGTTTCAATTGCTCCTAATAGGGGTGTTTTTAAATCATGCGTTAGGGTAGAAACAAAATCTTCACGCATGGTAGCTAGTTGTTCTTGGGAGCGTAATTGTGCTTGGGTATAAGCGATCGCTTCTTCATTGCGGTGGTTGCGGTCACTTAACCAACCCGTTACCACCAACGCCAACACTGCAATCAACCTATTTGCCAACGTCGGGGAATCAATTCTTTCTCCTCCTGGGACAAACAAATTCAATAATGTTAATCCTGTAGCTGCAAGAGTGATCCCCAAAACTGCTCCCCGATTCAATCGAGAATCTGCTAACAAAATCGTCCCTGTGTAGAGGTAGCCAAATACGTACTCAGGTGGTGTCAAATATTCCAGGGCTATCACGATCGCAAAGGCGATCGCTATTAGCCAATAAGTCTTCCCACGCTCATTTATAGCTTGTTTCATGGTCAATAATCGACTTAATATCGTTATTTATGATTTACCAGAAGGCATGAGTTAGGAGGTTAGGAGTATCAATTAAAACTAAAGTTGCTTTCTTTTAAAGCCCAGTTTAACGAAAGAATTATACCCAGACGCGCTGACGTGTTGTATAAAGCGTCCAAGATCAACCCCACTATGAGTAAGGGTGGGTTCCGTCAGTGATGGTGCGCTAATTCCAATTAAACTTAAATTACATGCGTCCTGATTGTATCTTGGATTAATCTATTAAACTTTTCAATTCAATATAAGGACAAAATTATGCCGTTTGTGCTGATTCGAGGGACTTTTGAACCAACCAGTGGGGTTCCCGATGGGGATTCAGTTCGGTTTCAGGCAGAGGATGATACATTGTTTGATAAATTAGAGGGGCGAATTGAATTCAAAAATGGTGGACAAGTTCAGCTTCGCTACGAAGGTATAGATGCTCTTGAGAAAGCGGCAATTCAACCCTTTTCCTCAAATGCAACCAAACGGAATATCCAATTACTCGGTGGCAGTCAATCGAGGTTACCCGGATATATCCTATCTAACAATGCTGACGGCAATGGACGTCCTGTTTGCTTTGTCTTTACTGGCGAGCCACCAGATTGGAACAACACCGGAAGAGGAGATGAACTTCAAGCAGATATGCTGCGTCAAAGCGTCAACTACAGGTTGCTCCAGGAGGGACATGTCTACCCGATGTTTTATGAAACCCTTTATAAAGAGTTGCGGGATGAGATGGTGGTTGCAACTGAGGAGGCACGAGCAGAAAATCGAGAAATTTGGTCTGCTGACCGCTCAATGGATGGATTTGAAGTAGATATTCCTCCTGACCTCTCAGCCTTACCACCTATCTTTCCTAAACTTTGGCGGCGGTTGCAATCGTTTTATCAACGTCCATCTAACCGCAATAAAAAAATTAAGGAGTTTATTCGAGAGTTATCCAGAGGAAAAGATCGGCTTTTTACCATTCCTGATCAACGTTCGATTAAGTTTTCTACTACGCTAAAAGTGGATGGGAACAAGATAAAAATGCTGTATAAACCTGAAGAGATGGTGTTTGAGTCGGATGTCCGCTTAGAGCGTCTGGCTGCTAGTATCACTACGTCCTCTGTCTTTGCATAAAAACCTTTTTCTAACGGAAGTTAAACATTTTTGAGCAAGAATTAAGCCTCAAACCCATACGGCGTTCAGCCGGGGTACGTGCAAATTGGACACATTGTAACCTTTTGTAACGCTAAAGAGTCAAAACCATTCACTTACCGTTGTTTCAAAGCAGTCGAAATCGTGGTCGCGCTACGTGCTACCACCAATTTCTCATTGGCGATCGCGCAATACGGTTCACAAAAGGGCTGAAACTCTTTTTTTTACGTAGACGCAAACGCGAGTGCGTCTGGTAAGAGTTGCGGCTTGCCGCAGGCTACCACTCCAGGCGCAGAGAACACAGAGAGAAGGAGAAGGAGGAAATGCTTAACCCAAGTGTATTGGGCGATCGCGCTAATTTCTGGATGAAAAGCACCCAGATTTTGATAACCCGCAACTTGAGTTAATCGCGAAAGTAGTCTAAAGACTACTGAGAAAAGGTTATAGTCCCAGGACTTACGCAAAATAATGAAAAAACGAACCGCATAGACGCAAAGCGGCTTCCCGCAGGGTAGGACACATTCGCGCAGCGTCTCGTAAGAGAAGGACACAAACTAATAAGAGTTTCAGAGAGTTATTGCGTAAGTCCTAAGTTCGTTTTAACGGACTTTAGTTATTAGCCCGGAACTTCAGTTCCGGGTGGTTTATGTCTAGAATGATATAGCCCTGGAATTAAAAGTAAAAGTTAAATATTCTTAACAAAAACTTTAACAAGTCTCTGTAAAATAGTAAATCCCTCGAAGTCAAATATTCCAACAGTTAATCTGTTATTTCTAAGAATTGGCTTGCTACAGCCATTTTCAATCTGGTGAGGTACAGGGGGAGCAAATAGACCTAACCCCCAACCCGTTGCGGGAAGGGGGAATAATTTGATTGCCTCCCTCCTTAAAGGAAGAGAGGTCAAGATTGTACTTCGCGCTTGCCGAGAACCGCTATAAGTAGAGCGACGTAAATAAAGCTAACTGGCTAAAGCTGTCATTTATCATTTGTCCTTCGTCATTTATAACGGTTTAAGGTGTATTTATGTTTCGTAATATAGCTTGGTTTATTCTTGCCGACTTACTTAGCACTTAAATTTAATTTAGCGCAAAATGTATGGGACAAGGTTTTTTGCAAATTGGCTTAACGCTGTGTATCGTCATAGCAATCACTCCGCTATTGGGAAAATACATAGCGTGTGTCTTCTTAGGAGAAAGAACACTGCTTGATTTTTTAATGAACCCCATAGAACGAAGTATGTTCCTACTAGCGGGTGTTCGGAGAAAAGATGATATGAGAGGTTCGCAGTATATCCGGGCTGTACTATATAGCAACCTCATCATGGGCATTACCGTGTATTTGCTGATATATTTTCAGAGATTATTACCCTGGAATCCTAACGGCTTCGGTGCTATCACCTGGGATGTATTGCTGCACACAACGATTTCATTTGTGACGAACACCGACCAACAACACTATGCTGGTGAGACAACTTTAAGCTATTTTAGCCAGGTGGCTGCTTTAGGCTTTTTAATGTTCACCTCCGCAGCTACCGGGTTAGCCGTGGGAATTGCCTTTATTCGCGGGTTAACGGGTAGAAAACTGGGCAACTTTTACGTCGATCTCGTCCGTGGAATTACGCGAATATTGCTGCCAATTTCGATTATTGGGGCGATCGCCTTACTTGTCGCAGGTGTACCACAAACATTAGCTGGGACTCTAGATGTGAGAACCTTAGAAGGCGGGACGCAATATCTTGCCAGAGGCCCAGTGGCATCCTTTGAAATGATCAAACTTTTGGGCGAGAACGGCGGCGGCTTTTTTGGCGTAAACTCAGCACATCCCTTTGAAAATCCCAATGGCGCCTCTAACTTGATCGAAATGATCGCCATGATTTCTATCCCAGCAGCTTTGATTTACACCTACGGTATATTTGCCAACAACATCAAACAAGCTTGGCTACTTTTTTGGATGGTGTTTGCGATTTTTGTAGTTCTGGTGGGAGTGACAGCCGTGGGAGAACTGCAAGGTAATCCCCTTGTTAATACCGCCTTCGGATTAGAACAGCCCAATTTAGAGGGTAAAGAAGTTCGATTTGGCTGGGCACAAACAGCTTTTTGGGCAGTGATGACTACTGCTACTATGTCTGGTGCTGTGAACGGGATGCACGATTCTTTGATGCCCCAAGGAATATTTTCGACTCTCTTCAACTTGTTTATCCAGGTTATTTGGGGTGGTCAGGGAACTGGAACAGCTTACTTATTTATTTACTTAATTCTCACAGTGTTCCTAACTGGACTAATGGCAGGACGCACCCCAGAGTTTTTAGGACGCAAAATTGAAAAGCGAGAAATCGTCCTTGCCAGCGTGGTGCTGTTGATTCACCCCATTCTAGTTTTAATTCCCAGTGCGATCGCTTTGGCTTATCCCATCTCATTATCTGGAATTAGCAACTCTGGCTATCATGGAATTTCCCAAGTAGTTTATGAATACGCCTCAGCCGCCGCAAATAATGGCTCCGGCTTAGAGGGGTTGAGGGATAACACCCTGTGGTGGAACTTGAGTACTTTAGTTAGCTTAATCGGAGGACGCTACATTCCGATAATTGCCATCCTGCTCTTAGCTGACGGGATGTCTGGCAAACAAGCAGTCCCCGAAACCCCTGGTACCCTGAGAACTGATTCTCTAGTATTTACCGGGATCACGGCTGGAGTGACACTGGTTTTGGGAGTATTGACTTTCTTTCCCGTTCTAGCTTTAGGCCCCATAGCTGAGGGTTTAAAGCTAGCATCTGGCAGTTAGAAAAGTTAGGAGTTAGGAGTTAGGAGTTAGGAGTTAGGGGTTAGGGGTTAGGAGTTGGGAGTTTGGAGTTGGGAGTTTGGAGTTATAAATTTGGAAGTGAACTACCCCAACTTGCCGAGTACGGCTGAAGTTGGGGCTTCTGTAATCAAGGGGGAGTGCCTAAACTTAGACTTTCGTCCAAGAGTAGGACTTACCTCCCCTCCTACAGCAGAGACGGCTGAACCTTCCGCCTTTATTATTCTGATACCCTCTGCTCTAATGTTCTGCGCGGCATTCCCATCCCTGTCATGATG
>NZ_JAIVFV010000266.1 GCF_020829445.1 Nostoc sp. CHAB 5836 | reverse complement strand
TCTTATTGAGAATAAGATTCGTGCCACTTTTATTCCTCAAATATCCTTTTATGTATTATTTTATTCTTGTGATTTTCATTTATTACCGTAATAACCGCTTATGACAGTAAGGGGTGCGGAATGTGGGATCTACAGCCAACAACAGCTACAACACAAATCCATAGCACGCCTGAAGCAAATCTACAGCGAAATCGGCTGCACAGTCGAGGTAAGCGACAAGCGCTGCAAGGATTCTTGGATTAGAGCGATCGCCGATTACCAGTCCGCCCACCCTGAGAAATTCATCACCCCTGCCTCAATACCACTGACACCCATCGAAATCAGTTTTTACGACCACGAATACTACGCTGGGGATAAGTTGATCGCCGCAATCCGTTACGACAACGACCTAACGCGACCTTGGGTGGTGATGGTGAACAACAAGGAAGTCCACCGTGCTTCTACGAACATACTTTGTCACCATTACATCTGCTCACACTACAAAGACGGCACGCTACCAGTACAAGAAGAGGCAGGGGGGCAGGGCGCAGGGTGCAAGGGGGAAAGATTCTCTCCCATGCACCCCGCTCCCTGCTCCTTGTCCTCTTCCCCTACTGAGAACGCAATCATGGCGGAGATTTTCAACGAGTGCGAGAAATACGGCTTTGAAATCCTCCACGATGGGATCTACAACAACGAGGTGAAACTGGGCGAAGTCGGATGTACCGATGGCTCTTGGTGGGTAGTGGGTGCAGCAGAGCAGGAGCGCGTCGCCTGTCAGTCTGCCCTTGTTGCTGTTTGGCGGTTAGCAGTCGCACAAACCCAATTATTGAACCGCCGATTTGAGATGTTGACTCCGATGGATGGCAGTAGTTACGGGAGTATAAACGAGCTTTTGAACTAGTGGCGTAACAAAGGGGGCGATCGCATTGCTTTGGTCGGCGGGCGGTCGCTTCTAGCTTTTACGCTGCAAATAATAGATCAACTTCTGCACTTTCGCCCAGAATTTTCCTTCTATTCGCTAAAGTTTCTGTTTCTGCTTGAGAATTGAGAGTGACACCTTTTTCTATCCTTAATCTTTTGGGTGGCGAACCTTCTTCAAGCAAGTCTCCAGGCTTACAATTAAGGGCTTCACAGAATCTTGCTGCTGCATCTAATGTGAGTGATTTAACCTTATTTTGTTCAATTTTTTGGATGAACTGAGGACTATAACCAGTCTTTCTAGCTAGGTCATTCTGAGAAAGACCCGCAGCCTCTCTCAACTTTTTTAATGCGATAAACACAATCATCCTCTGCAAATAATACTCCGATTATAGTGGTACTACTATTAGATGTAAATATGTAGGACTTACATCTATTGGTATTAAAGTTGCTTATGTGCAACCAATAGTAGTATTACAAATTTCTATCTCAAAATAACTACCACCCCATTGACTACTACTAATGGATGTACTAACCTTGTGAAGGTGAGGGCAAGAAAAAACGAACCGTCTGCACCCGAACGCAATTAAGGGTTCGCAAGCCAAATTACCAAACATTGACTCATTCAACTAACTACAAAACCAAGTACCACCAGGAATAGCAGCCGTCAGCCAAACTTGTAATGCTCAAGGGGAGCAAAGATGATCGGGGTGACCTACCAAGTCTTAAAAAACTGGTTATTTGCTAATCAGCCTGTCTAGAAATCTTATTTGCAGCAAAACTGAATTCATTAGAGTGCCTTGTTCCTAACACAGCACTCTGCCAGAAAACAAAAGCGATCGCCCACCGTCCAAAGTTTGCGATCGCCTTTTCCCCGATTAAGGAGATTTCCATTATGAACCATGCAACACATACACAGCAAGCAATTCCTAGTTCTTCTCGTGACAAACAAGCCACAGTCCAAGCAGAAGTAAACCACCACCTCGCAACCCAAGCCCAAGCTGTAGCCCCCAGACAAAACCCCTTGACCAATCGTGACCGTCGCATCATTGGCGAGATAATTCAGGTGATACCCGAATCAGTTCGTACCATCTGGATTGAAGGTGGCATCACTGTATGGGTGCAGTTCCTCAATGGCGGACGTTTAGCCTTTGACCGGAATTGGTTCGCTTTAAGAGTGCAAGAGGTAGAAGCGACCTTACCAGAAGAAGTTTGCCCCACTGAGAACGCAATCATGTGCCAGATTTTCAACGAGTGCGAAAAGTACGGCTTTGAAATCCTTGACGATGGTATTTACAACAACGACGTGAAACTGGGTGAAGTCGGATGCACCAATGGCTCTTGGTGGGTAATGCGTATTGGGGAATGTCAGCAACTACCGTGTGATTCGGCAATGTCAGCAGTTTGGTGGCTGTCGATGGTGGACACTGTACCCCATGTAGAAGCGGCTGACTTTTCGGAACTGCTAGACCGACCGTTTGATGAATTGACAATCGAAGAATGGCAACGGTTACGGGAGTATGAGCCAGCTTTGTAACTAGTGGCGGCGTCTCGCACACAAGGCGATCGCTTGACAGACACCACCAACAGCGATCGCCAGCACATTCTCACCAATCATAAATCAATGCAACCCACAATTACGATACCCAAACACTGGGAATATCCGCGCTTTGCTTTGAATCAACGTACACAACAGGGCATCATTCTGGGGCTTCACTACTACCCCACTGGTACTGAATTAGCCGAACAATTTGGTCATGGTTGGCGCTACGCCCTGATGGATCGGAAAAATTCTGACGAATTATTCCACTTTGAAGAGAATCAAATTCAAACGCTCTCTCCAGAGGAATTAGTCTCACAAATCACCGCAGAGATTGAGTTTTATCAGTACCAAACAGCAATTCTCCAACAACAGTTAGCCGCAATCAGAGGAGGTAGCCCAAATGCCTAATACGGTTGACAGTAACTTTGACCGTAGAGCGAATCATCTGCTGCGTTTACTTCAGCTTTGTGGCGGTTGCGTTCCTCTGCATTCTCTCCAATTCCAAGTATCAAACTCAGTTATTCAAACACTGCTGGATAGAGAAGTGGTGCAAGTACAAAACACTGGATGCGGCTTTTTGTTGGAGATTGCAGAGGATTGTTAATTCCAAAGGAGAAAATTATGAAACTTTACACCAGAACTATTCCAGCAACATTACCCGATTGGGCAACTGTCATTACAAAGAGCGCAGATTTGTTTGAGATTGAAATTAACGATGAACATCCTGATTTTCAATCACTACTTGAAGAGTTAGAAACGGAAATTGAACCAGGAACCATCGGGGTGAAAGCCAGACATTTATGTTCCAGACTCGGCATAGAAATGTCTAATCCCAATCTCAGCCAATTACTTGAAATTGCCCAAACCCTGATATCCCTTATTGCTTGCCATCCAGACTACAAGCAACTGTTGGACGAGGGATACACCCCTGATTTAAATATTGCCGATGCTCAAACTGCGCTTATTTATTTGCAATGGGAGCTAGACCGCAATCAGCAAGATTCTGTTTAGAAAGCTCTCTTCCACTACAAACCACTAATTATCACCACCAAAAAAACATGACTACTGAAATCAAACTAGGTTTATGCCACCCACCATCACCGATTTATCTCTACGTCAAAAACGGAGAATTAAGCGGTGAATCCTATCTCTGGTATCACTACGATATGGATAAGGATAAAACGATTCCTGTTCTAGAAAGAGGGCTAACTGGTTATATATCAGAACTGAGATTAACGACGAAAGAATTTAAAGGCAAAGACAACATTAAGTTAGACATCGTTGTCAGAGCCGATGAAATTTACATTGTCAGAACTGGCATAGAAACCAACTTTTCTAAAACATTCCTCTTAGCTGCATCCCAAGTTCAAGATTTTGAGAAACCGCTAATTATTTCTGTTGCTGCTGGAGAAGAAAACGTAGTGTTTTGTCGGCTTTACGATGCAGTAACGCGTGTACGTATTCGTAGAGAATGGGATAAAGATGCAGACTGGGCAACTATCATTCATGATATTCAATTTCGCTTAAGTGGCACTTCATCCACACCGAAACTTAGCGTAGTTCCTCAAGCAGTACACACACAAGACATACGAGTAAAACAGATTCGCACCTTGCTTGATTATCCCCTCGATTTGGTCAGAGAGTGGTTGGAATTTCAAAATGCTACTAATCCCAGTCAATTAAATATCAGCAAGATTGATGAACTGATAAAAACGATGTGTTTGGCTTGGGCATCTGATAAGTGTGAGCATCCAAATCAAGCGGAATCTTCTTATCAAAAAGAAGTGATTAATGCTGTTGCTAATGGGGCTGATGAGTTAACAGCAATCAGCGCATGGATGCAACAGGTGCAAGCCGTGAAAACTGGGGCAGTGTAAATCAAGAGTCAGGATTCAGAAGAAGTTTTATTTCTGAATCCTGAATTAATCAGATAGGAATTAAACCATGAAAGTCACTCGCTTCGCTCGAATTCAAAATTATCAATTCAAAATTCAAAATTAATACCCCATGCATAAATGCAGGGGCTTGAGCAACAAGTTTATAAATATTTATCTCCATAAATAAATTTAGGGGCTTCTACCTGAATTAATTCAAAATTACTGAGCTATTCTTCAATTTTGAATTTTGAATTTTGAATTTTGAATTGTTTCGGTCATTGTCACAGTAGTAGATAAAATCATCAGCGTTGCGCACCTAAATATTCCTGATGGGCTGTCAGAGTCGGCAATTAAGCAGCACATTACAGACCTCTATAACAGTGGAGAAATGCTGATTGACTTGAAGATTGCTCAGGTGGACTTTGAATCTATCAGCGCTCGAATTGTACATCAAGAGTTTTCTGCCAAGTCTGCACAGATTTAGGAGTGAATCAGATGAATACAAAATGGACTTACGAAGAAATAGCAATCATTGAAGAAATGGCTTGTCTCTACACTGTTAAGCAAATAGCTTATCGCCTCAAAATCAAAGGATACACCCGCTCAACATCAGCTATTCAAAACAAATTACGCTTTTTAGGATACTCCGCACGTCCCATTGTTGATAATTACAACTGCTGCGAAATTGCCAGAGTTCTGCAACTCAATTCAGCAACTGTTTGGAGTTGGGTAAACCCCTTCGGGTAATTCAAAATTCAAAATTCAAAATTCAAAATGTAAGAAGAGTAGTTTATTAATTTTATCCATGAAATAATCACAATTATAACAGAGGGAATAAAAAGCAATGAGTCAACAAAAAGATATTACAGATAGAACATTCAATTTTGCCGTTAGAATAGTCAATTTATGCAAAGTATTAGATGAAAAACCAGGAGTAGGACGAGTTTTGTATAAACAATTAATTAGGTCTGGAACCTCTATAGGGGCAAACGTCGAAGAATCTCAATCTGCTCAAAGCAAAGCTGATTTTGTACATAAACTAGAAATTGCTCTTAAAGAAGCTAGAGAAACAAGATATTGGCTGAGAATCATGATAAGTACCCAAATCATAGAACCATCAAAATTGTCGTCCTTGCTAACTGAAAGCGAAGAACTCATCAAAATAATCGCATCAATAATAGTCAAAACCAAGCAAAACAATCCTAAATAATTTTGAATTTTGAATTTTGAATTTTGAATTGTTAACGTATTAAAAACCGCATTGCTGCCATTGATAAAAACGCTATCGAATACCTAGTCGGGAAGTTGGAATGACACAGCAAATTACCACCCTCAAAACTCAAAAAGTCCTTGACCTCTGCTCTGGTATTGGTGGCTTTACCCTTGGTCATCTGATTAGTGGCGGTTTTGAAACTGTGGCATTTTGCGAGATTAATCAGTACTGCCAGCAGGTGTTAGGTCTACGCTTCCCACAAATTCCAATTATCCCGGACATTCATGATATTACAGTTGAGTCTTTGGCAAGAATCGGAGTTGGAAATATTGACGGCATCATCGCCGGACTCCCTTGCCCTCCCTTCAGCCTCGCCGGAAAACGTCTTGCCTCGAAGGACGAGCGCAATCTCTTCGGCGAATTCTTCAGAGTCCTTTGCTGTGTTCGACCAGACTGGGCGATTGTGGAAAACGTTCCCGGACTCATCACTGCTGAAGGGGGTGAATTTTTCCGTGCCGTACTCTGGCAGTTTACCTCGTTGGGGTTCGATGTCGAATGGGGAATTATTTCTGCTGCATCCGTGGGGGCTGTCCACAAGCGAGAAAGAGTTTGGATTATTGCTACCAACTCCCAAAGCGACCGACGGGATACATCCTGGAGTCACTACGAGAAAGCCGGGACAAACCTTGCATCTATCGGCGGCGGTGATGCTACCCACGCCAATTGCCAGCGACTGGAAAAGCGGCAGCCCCTACCAGTTACACAAACAGCGTCCGCCCAATCTCAAGGATGTAGCCGCAGGATTGGATATAGCGACTTCTCGCGCCCTCAATCCTCATTTAGTAGAGGCAATGATGGGTTTCCCGCTCTTCTGGACAGATGTTTGCTTACACACACAGAGATTGATAGCTGGCTCACCGCAGCCACAATCCCCACTTTCAATCGGCTCAGTCGTGGCGAGATTGCAGCACT
>NZ_JAIVFV010000265.1 GCF_020829445.1 Nostoc sp. CHAB 5836 | reverse complement strand
TGAAGTGCGTGTCCGCGACTTACTGAAACAGTTGTCCCGTTTTGACGAAATATGAAAATATACCGAAAGGAAAAGGCCAATAGGTTTGAATTCCGTCGCCGGCGATGGTTGGTTGAATGCACTTTCGCATGGCTCGACAGAAGCCACATGCTGGCCAAGAATCGGGAGAAATCTATCGCATCTGCCGAGGCATGGATCATTATCGCCCACCTCTCCGTCATCACAAAGCGTCTGGTAAGATACCGCTACCGCTGAAATCCCTTTGAGTCAGTCTCTTAGAAAAAAAATCTTGACAATTGCGCGGCGCGCAAAATATAAGGACCGAGAATATTAGTTAAAGTAATATAATTAAGTTAAATTTTGGTAAAGATTGGTATTGCAATAACTAATTCGAAGTCAGGTGGGGTTGTTGAGTGCCTCGCATTAGGCGTTCATTCGCTATTGTTTTTCAGTTCATAAAGACTAATTGAAGTAGGACTGTTATCGCAGGCTTAGTGGTGTGGAATGGCAAAACATGTAATGGTTTTCACGGAAACGGCCCTTGCTCTTTCCGAAACGTTTATAGCTGCTCATTGCCGTTCTTTGGCCCGGTATGAATACACGCTTGTTGCAATCGAAAATAGCGGGGACAGCTATGCTGATGTGCCGCGCACTATTCTGGTAGGGTCCGGAATGTCACCGGTACGTGAAAGACTTTTATTCCGATTGGGGATTAGCCGGAAGATGGACGAGCTGATATCGACACTGCGGCCGGACATTATACATGCACATTACATGATGGGGGGCGCTTTCATGCTTCCTTACGCAATTCGTCACAGTATTCCACTGGTCGTGACGGGGCATGGCTACGATGTAACACGTCGGTTGAATCTGGCTTCCAGTTATGGGCTTCTCTATGCCTTCTGGCGCAAGGCGCTTATTAAATCGGGTAACCTCATTCTGCCTGTATCCGCCTATCTGCGCGACAAACTCGTATCCCAGGGCTTCGACAGGCGAAATACGTGCGTTCATTATCTAGGGATCGATGTCCAGGGTCGGCCGCAAGCTGATGTTTCCGCTTCGCTGCCGCGCGTCGTCTATGCTGGGCGACTGGTTGAAAAAAAAGGGCTAGACAAAGTGATAGAGGCTTTCGAAATTGTGCGTCGCACCTTGCCAAACGCGGAGCTGCACGTGGCCGGCGACGGGCCTCTGCGAAGCATTGTCGAGGAAGCAAAGCGCAGCATCGGAAATATCACCTATCATGGCGCTCTACGGCATGCTGCATTGCTTGAACTCATGACGACGGCGCGTGTTTTCACAATGCCCAGCCGTGAAGCAGCCAATGGCGATTCTGAAGGATTCGGTCTTGTTCTGATTGAGGCGCAATCCATGGGCATCCCGGTGGTAGGGTCCAACGAGACGGGGACATATGAGGCCTTGCTAGACGGAATTACTGGATTTGCTGTGAATCCAAGGGACGTCGGCAGTCTGGCCGCCGCATATCTGCGGTTTCTCGTAGATCCAGACCTTGCTCAATCGATGGGGCAGGCAGCCTATAATTATGTGCGCGACAACTTCGATATTGCCAACCGGTCGGCCGTGCTTGAGACGATTTATGACGCACAAATTGATGCTGTGTCCCGGAAGCAGGAGCGACGTACATGAAGATATGGTTCCTGACGACTGTTCTTCCCCATTCGCTCACCAGCGGCGGTGAAATAGCATCGCAATCTTTTATAGACGCACTGAGGGCGCTTGGTCACGATGTCACCGTTTTCGGGTATGTTCGCGACGACATCTCCCAATCCGTGCCGGTCGGCTCAATTGCCGTCTCTAAACGGCCAATCGAAACTGCTGCAGCCAGGTTAGCGCCATATCTTTGGATCGCAAAGGCTGTTATAGCGAACCGCCCTTATATCTGCGAGAAATTCTATTCATCCGCGTACAGGAGGGCATTGCGGAAAGCTCATTCTGAGTGCAAGCCGGATCACATCATTATTGACCATTCACAAATGGGATGGATTTTGCAATATTTGGCGGACTATGACGTGGGCCGTATATTCATAGCGCACAATGTCGAAGCCTCTCTCTACGATGAGCAGGCGAAGAATGTTGCAGAAAATAGTCTATTGGTACGAACACTTCTTGCCCGCGATTCCCAGCTAATCGGCAAGATCGAAAAGAGGCTCGCAGAGCAATGTGACCAGATTTGGACGCTTACAGACAGTGAGCGCAAAGTTTTCAATATTGAGGCGGGACGCGAGAAATCCAGATTGATGCAATTGGCGGGACGGCCGGTAACTTTTCCTGAGGCAGACGTGCCTATCGAGGTCGATATCGGCCTTCTCGGAACTTGGGCATGGGATGTCAACGGTCGTGGTTTGACCTGGTTTACCAGCGAGATTGCACCGAAAATTCCCACTAATTTCGCCATCAGGGTCGGCGGGCGCGGTTCTGAAACAGTAAACGGGATTCATCCCAATCTGACTGGCGTCGGCTTTGTCGACGATCCAGCTTATTTCATGCACGCGTCGAAAGTGCTGGCGATTCCGACTGTAAGCGGTGCCGGTGTTCAGCTCAAGACCATTGAAGCAATTGCGGCCGGCGTTCGTGTTGTCAGCACAACCCTAGGTGTCCGGGGACTAGGTAAGCTGCCGCCATATGTCACAGTCGCCGACACGCCCACAGACTTTGCAAACGCCCTAGTTGCCGCAGTCATGCACCCCGACAAGCCCGACAGAGCTCTGGCGATAGAATGGGCCGACAATCGGCGAGCAATGTTCCTGACGAACATAATGGAGGCCGCCAAGGCTTTGAGCGCAACGCAACAAAACGAACAAGCGGGGTTCTGATGCCGACCCTACCTGTACAGCAGGAAATAACCGACAAGCCCCAGGGTCTAGAACCGGGACTTCGTGTCGACGTAGCCTTGTCGGAATGGCTGGATTTAACGAGATGGCTTGCGGCATTTATCGTGCTTTATGCCCATACGACAAATCGGTTCCTGATACCTGTGGCCGATGTTCCGCAAAGCGAGCGCACGATTGGCACCTATGTCATGGGGTTCATGTCGGGCTTCTCGCACCAGGCCGTGATGGTGTTCTTCGTTCTCAGCGGCTATCTGGTTGGCGGAGCGCTGATCAGCGAAGTGAGACGCACTGCTGCAATCGACGTAACGAATTACCTTATTAAGCGCTTTGCCCGATTGTGGACGGTCCTATTGCCAGCATTCGTACTTTCGTTTGTGTGCTTTGCGTTGAGTATCTGGGTCTACGATGCGTTCGGCACCGGTTTTTTTACGCCGGAAATCGCTAGGAGCGGCTCGCTATCGACGCTTTCATGCAATATCGCATTCCTGCAAACGGTGTCCTGCGGACAGTTTGCGGGGAATGGCCCCTTATGGTCGCTGTTCAATGAGTTCTGGTACTATGTTGTTTTTGTCGTGTTTATGCTGGGGTTCATTCAGAAAAATACAATCCTGCGGATAGCTCTCTGGGTGACCGCCGCAGCCACGCTGCTTTTGCTCTCGAGCTATCAGTTCGACGGATCGAAACTAGCACCTTATTTTCTGATATGGATTATGGGAGCAGGCGCAACCATGCTGCCGCGTCCATTAATCCGCTCCACGATCCTATCTGCCATAATTCTCATATTGATCCTGATAGCCATGCGGCTGAGTATCCGCCGCTACTGGTGGGACGCCCATCCGCTAGGAGCTTTCATAGTCGACTTTGCCGTCTCAGCCTGTTTCTGTAATCTGATAATCTCCTTGAAATTTGCAAAACTGGTTCGCCCGCCGTTGCGCCACTGGAATACACTGTTGGCGGGCTTCTCCTTCTCGCTCTACTGTATTCATGTGCCCATTCTTAACGTAATCGCCGCCGCACGAGCCCAATCCGTAGGGCTCCAAGCCATTGCCATTAATCCGGGCAGCATGCGGGAATGGCTATACATAATGTGGCCCATGGGGGGGGCGATTTTGATAGCCTACTACTTTTCGCATCTGACAGAATGGCATACTCCAATGATCAAGCGGCTAATGGAAAAAATTATCGTTAAGATCAGGACAGTGAGACTTTATTAGCAGTTGTTCTGTTATTTATTCATTATTTGAACTAGGTGGCAACATGAGGACAATCGTCAGACAAACAGTTTTGCCCGACGCTCCCAACGAACTCGGCCGCGTTTTGCCCCTGTTCGATTACTGTACCTTGGTGTTCTGCATTTTCTCACTGAGCTATGCTTGGTACTATCCGTCTCTTGACACACTGGAGAGGGCCCCTGGCATAGAATATCTAAAGGCAGTATTTAATTTTTGTTGTCTTTTTAGTGCCATACGTATATTATTGATTGGTAATTTAAGGGTAATATTAGAAGAGAAGATATTTCTGTCCATAATATTATTCGGAACTATGGGGCTTTTTTACTCAGTCTCCACACCAAATACTATTGGAATGATCCGATTCGAGTTATTAACACTATTTTCCTATATTTTTTATAGATATAGATTTACTCGGGATTTTGTGGTCAACACATTTGTTGACATTATTGGGGTCATAATGATCCTTTCTTTGCTCGCGGCATTCACAAACTTGGGCGTAATGAGCGGCTACGATGCAGGTCGCTGGAGAGGTGTATTCGGGCACAAAAATTCCCTTGGTGAATATTCCGGGCTTTTGATGATTGTTATCTTTAGTCTCTGGAAACTCGGCTATAAGATGAAAATACGCCATGCTTTATATGCAATTGCGACAACACTTTGCCTGTTGAAGGCTGGATCTGCTACGGCCATCGGCGTTTTTGCTCTTAGCATCAGTGTCTTTACAGCTACAATTTTCTTTGCGCGAGTTCACTTCGTGCCCTCACTTCGACTTGCGAGCTTCCTCACTTTGTTGGTTGCACTTGTTGCAGCGGCAATCCTTTTGATACCAATCGGCGCTGAAATGCTAGGCAGAGACTTAACATTTACAGGAAGAACGGAAATTTGGAACTGGTTTTTGTTTTTTGGCAATCAGAGACCATGGTCGGGGTGGGGATGGGCAACGATTGGTGCCAACGACGCTATGCTGAATTATATTCGCGAAACGCTCAAACTCCCGCAAATCCAGACGCCCCATAATGGTTACATATCGATCATCGTCGAAATCGGCTACCCTGCTTTGGTCGCCTATATTTTATGGCTTTTGTGGGCCTTCGTTGACGCGAGTTACAAAGCTATCGTTGAGAGAGACTATTTCCATGCAATGCGTGCGGCAATTATCACAGGTCTGATGGTCCACAACTTCTTTGAAAGTACGGCAGGCGCGACCCCGTCCCTCTGGTTGCTGCTGATTATATCGACTGGGAAAATGAAAAATTCATATGCTAAAAAGCAAATGAACGACCGAAACGGCCTGGAATCGCCGTCACTTACACATGTCCGTCAGTGAAGACTGACCTGAGACCCAATTTCCCGCCAGTTTTCTGGAGAGTCTTGGGTTGTTAATCTGGCCTTATGCGGCCCGTTTTTCCTGTGCTATTTTCCTTGTGAATTCGCTGGGGGTTATATTGCCCAGCGATGAGTGCGGTCTGTGTCTGTTGTAATCCTCCTTCCATGCCGTGATCGCGGCGCGAGCCTGAGCGAGTGACGAGAACAGTGTCTCGTTCAGGCATTCGTCACGGAAGTTGCCGTTGAAGCTTTCGATGAAGCCGTTTTGCATCGGCTTGCCGGGGGCGATGTAATGCCATTCGACCTTGGTGTCCTGGCACCATTTGAGGATGGCCATGCTGGTCATCTCCGTCCCGTTGTCCGAGACAATCGTGTTTGGTTTTCCGCGTCTGGTGATGAGACTATCCAGTTCACGGGCAAGCCTTGCGCCTGACAGGGATGTATCGGCGACCAGGCACAGGCATTCGCGGGTGAAGTCGTCGACGACGGCCAGGACCCGAAAGCGTCGACCGTCGGTGAAGGCATCGCTGACGAAGTCCAGGCTCCAGCGCTCGCCCGGACGCGACGGCAGAGCCAGAGGACGTCTCGTGCCCAAGGCCCGCTTTCGGCCGCCACGCTTGCGCACCGTCAGCTTCTCCTCCCGATAGAGACGCCGAAGCTTCTTCAGGTTCATGACGATCCCCTGCCGGTCGAGCATGACGTGGATACGGCGATAACCGAAACGCCGCCGCTCGGACGCCACCGTCTTCATGGCCTCGCGGATTGACGCATCGTCAGGCCGCACGCTGCGATATCGCATGCTCGACCGATTCACCGATAGAACCTCGCACGCCCGACGCTGGCTCACTCCATGCTGCGCACAGACGTGAGCCACAGTATCCCGCTTCACATCGGGTGCCTACCATCAGATCCCGCAAACGATGGAGGGCCTGAAGGTCTGTACCGCCCCGAGTTTGCCGGAGGCTCCAACTCGTGAGAAAGTGGAGCCATGACGAACAAAACGACGAACAAGTTTTCCCCGGAAGTGCGTGCCCGCGCGGTGCGGCTGGTTCTGGATCAGGAGAGCGAACATCCGTCACGCTGGGCGGCTGTTTCATCGATAACAGGCAAGATCGGCTGCTCGGCGCATTCATTGAATGAATGGGTCAAGAAGTCGGAAGTGGATGGCGGCACCAGAGCCGAGGTTCCCTCTGATGTTGCCGAGAAGCTGAAGGCTCTGGAGCGGGAAAACCCCGAACTGCGACAGG
>NZ_JAIVFV010000264.1 GCF_020829445.1 Nostoc sp. CHAB 5836 | reverse complement strand
TTAGGCTTTAGGCGTTTAACTCAGTTGGACTCAGTTTGAAAAATAACTGGGGTAATTTATGATGCGTAGATTGTAAGTTCGCGTAAATCAAACGCGAACACTTCTTTTTTGTCCAAAGTCCAATTATCCAGTAACTGACCACTCGAAAGCATTCTTTCTTCTCAAGCCTGATCCATCTCAATCAAATTGGGATTTCCACACTTCAAGTAGAAAATAACAAATCCTCAAACTTTACCCAAGAGCGATCGCTCTTACAACGAATGCCCACACCGAACTACACCAGCCATCCACGAACTGCGGTATGGGTCAGTTAACGAAGCGAAACAATTGGTGGGAGGACAGATTGCGGGAAAAAGCGACTGTGCTAATGGTGCTGTAAGAGTGTAAATTATAAGAGAAGCTTTTGCTACTTGTTAATCACTAGTATATTCATACTACTAAATACCTTACAGATAACAGTCGTTATCAGTAAACCAAAAAGTTTTTTAGAAGTCTTACCATCTGGACATTTCAGCTAAAGCCAGGGATATAACAAAACTCACAAAACAAGGTTAAATTGAGCATTTCAGACGATGCCTCTAGTTACCTTGAAGCGACACCGAATAGCCCTTCGTAGACATCGCTACTTGTTTCCACATCAACACGAAGCACGCTAAATGCTAAATTTTATTTAGCCACCCAGCAGGAGTTTTCTTTTTCTTATGTGGTTCTGGTCTGCCGATTCAGTAGAACAAGAATTATTTGATTTGTACGCTCCAGGTCTGCGAACGCTTGGCGTAAATTTTAATGACGACTGTACAAATTAACCATAATATGTATTATGCAAAATGACCATTTCAGGCGCTGAAAAAAATTCTGACTTAGTCTCACATTGAGTATGCTAGGTGTTCAATATGGCTCAAAAGCCCAAGTTTCGTATAGTACAGATGTATGATGCGTAAGTCCTAAAGCTATAAATCAGTAAAAATGCTGTAATTTAGGGTTTTGGAGCGTGTATGGATAAAATTTTAGAGCAATCAATTAGCCAGTTATTAGCACTGGTCACTTTCTTTGCTTTCCCTGCAATCCAATATCTCTTACTAAAATGGGCAGCCCGAAGAGAAGGACTACCAAGGCTTGGATATTTGCCTGAATACGGATTTAGATTAGCAATTCGGAACATACCCAGGAGAAGATTTCTTAAGGAGATTAAATATAAAGTTTTTCTGAGAAGTCTAGTTCCACCATCAAGAGGATCAACAGCTTATACCTTCTACGACACAGACATTGTTTGCAGAGAAGAATTTTTTGTATTTCCAAATTCAGACCTAACCATGTTGAGTTTTCAATTACATGGCGATGAAGAAGAAAATATAAATTTTGTCGTAACAGATAAACTTGGCAACAAAATTCAAAATGGAATACCACTAAACAAAGTTGAAAAACTAATTTGCGATTATTCGGCTACAATTGACAACTTTTTCAACTTTGATATTAAAGTTGAAAAACGAGTTGTTATCGAATATTCTTCTTTAGTAAAGATGTGGAATGAAACTCATTTAGGATGTGAAACCTTCAAAGCATTCGAGGTTGACTATATCCTAAATCCTGGTCATTAGAGCAGGCTAAAAACTGAGCTAAAACTATGTGAATACCTAATTATTCCCCAGCAAGTTCTCGCACAATATCCATGTTTGCAGCGAGTACGCGCACGATTTCAACAGGATTTTCCCCTCGATAGATCAGGAAATAGCGGGGATGCACCAACCAGAAACGAACGGGTAACGGGGTCAAGTCAGAACGATACTGCCCTATTCTGGGGTTATCTGTCAGCAATTCACAGGCAGAAAGCAGTTTATCAAGCATCCGTTCGGCAGCATCTAGATTATCTCGCGCAATATAAGCGTAAATCAAAGCCAAGTCTTCTTCTGCTTGCTCGGAGAGAACATAAGGTTTTGGGTTCATGAGTCGGATTTTTTCATCAACTTTTGCGCCTTGTTGCGAATGCGATCGCGTGCGCCAGAAGCACTCAGAGTTTGGCCATTGTCAAGCTCTCCTAAACCAATGGCAATCTGTTGATTGAGCCACAGTTTATATTCCTCGGAATGGTCGTTAAAACGTTTTAACAGACGTAATCCTTCCCGAATCACTTCACTTTGAGAATGGTACAAACCAGACTCAACCTGTTTCTGCACGAACGCTTCTAGCTCAGGAGTCAGGGAAATATTCATTTATGCCTCACTTTATAACCAGAATAGCTATTATAATAACAGTTTTTGTTATTACTGGCTTTGCAGTTGTCTTTGCAACACGTCGATATAGACGATACTGAGGAACTCATCACTATCCAAGAAGAACTCAAACAACTTAGCGATCGCATAAAAAGAATTTTTCCGCCAACTCATCCACAATTTGATAACGTGTTTGGTATTGAGCCAAGATATGAGTAAAAACCTGCAATATGGTCTGGAAACTCTTGCTATATATAGGTTTTAGCTATTTTTAAGTAAAATCAGCAGGAGAGCGCAAATCTTGGGTATGTATCGCTACAAAAACTGGAGTATTTATTAATTTTATTTACAGCAAAGACGATGAGTATCTATTGGCGTGAATTATCTGAAACTCTTACAGGTAATGGATTATAGCTCAAAGCATTAGCCTCCTACCACAGAGTATTTATAATTCTCTTTGGTAGCGCCTCAGAAACGCTCAAACTTATATAGAGCAAGGCTTTTCAGACCATCTTGCTGCTTTTTACTTGTATCTCGGCTCAATACCATAACGGCACATCTGATTTATATTGTTTCTTTTACACCCGTGCTTTGCAACTTTTGAAACCTAGCGGAATGTTAAGTTTTATTTCTTCTAATAAGTGGTTTCGTGCTAAGTATGGGGATAAATTGAAAAAGTATATTGCTGATACTTGCCAAGTTTATAGTATTACTGATTTTGGCGATTTACCAGTATTTAAAAGTGCTGCTGTCTTAGTGATGATTTTTGTTGCTCAGAATAAAAAAACAGATGGTATTTTATCTACCTTCACACAAGTCAAATCTTTGAAATCACCTTATCCCGATGTCAAGCAAATTATTCTAAATAGTGGACATATTTTACCTTCTGATGCCTTCAAAGGTGCAAACTGGACTTTGACTAATGCAACTTCCGCCAATCGTCTAAGAAAGATGGAAAAAGCAGGTCTTCCATTAAATCAATACATCAATGGTAAAATTTATTATGGAGTGAAAACAGGCTTCAATAAAGCATTTTTGATTGATGGACAAAAACGTGCAGAACTGATTGCAAAAGACTCTAAAAGCGCAGAAATTATTAAGCCATTAGCCGTAGGTGATGACATTCGTAAATGGCACTTAGAATCAACAAAACGTTGGCTTGTTTTTACGCATATAGGCATTAATATAAAGCTCTATCCTGCTATATTTTCACATTTAAAGCAATGGCAAATAGAATTAGAAAAGCGTTATGACAAAGGTAATCATTGGTGGGAACTTCGTTCATGTGATTACTATGCTGCATTTGATAAGCCTAAAATTATGTATCCAGTTATTGCAAAAGAGTCACGCTTTGCTTTTGATACAACAGGTGCATTAACTAATGATAAAGGTTTTATTATTCCTGTCTCTGACCTCTATCTTATTGGGGTACTTAACTCATCAGTTGTATGGGAATACCTTCAGAGTCAGTGTTCTGAACTTTTAGGTAAAAGTTTAGAGTTACGCAGTATATATATGAATAAAATTCCTATTCCCAACGCTTTAACTACCGATCGCCAAGCAATATCTAAACTAGTCCAAAAATGCCTTGATGCAAAAGGTGTAGAGTGTGAAGCATGGGAGAAAGAAATAGATGAGCGAGTCGCCGCCCTCTATGGACTGTAGGACAATAGAGAAAAGAACAATCTCGCCTATAGTATTAAGAAATGTTGAGGGAAAAGCCATGCAATCAGCTTTACGTATCACAACCAAAGTTTTACCAGGAAACAAAATAGAAATTGAAATTCCAGAAGCTGAGATTGGCGATAGCGTTGATGTATTTGTGATTTTACCAGAAAAAGCTGAACCAAAGCGTCGTTCTGTACTGGACATTATAGAAGAAAGCCGTAGGAGACACCCTTCTCGAACTGCTGAGGATATAGACAGACAACTACAAGAAGAACGCTTATCATGGGACAGCTAATACTTCCAACAAGTGGCTCTATTTATATAGATACTTCTGTGGCTATTTATACCATTGAAGGCAACCCTGATTATTACTCTCTTCTGCAACCACTATGGTCTAAGTTTTATGCCGGAGAAATTCAAATCATTAGCAGCGAACTAATATTAATGGAGGTTTTAGTTGTTCCCTTACGTAATGCTAATAATTCTTTAGTAGCAGACTATGAGGAACTATTATTATCATCTCAAGTGCAGTTAATTTCTATTAGTCAATTAATCCTGCGACAAGCTGCTAATCTTCGGGCTACAAGTAACCTCAAAACACCCGATGCTATTCATGCTGCTACAGCTTTATCTGTTAGTTGTAACCAATTTATCAGCAACGATAAAGGCTTTCGTAATGCTCCGGGTTTACCTGTTGTTATCCTCAGTGAAGTTTTAGCATCTTGAACAATGCCTACCCACGATATTATAGACAACCGCAACCAAAAATTAGTAGACCAAATTAAACGCATTCTCGACTCAACAGAAGCGGCACATTTTGCGGTAGGTTATTTTTTCCTTTCTGGCTTTACTGCCATTGCAGAACGCCTCACTAGGATTAAAGAATTACGCCTGTTAATTGGCAATACTAGCAACCGCGAAACCATCGAGCAAATCGCCCAAGGATACCGAAGATTAGAATTGATTGAAGATCAAATCGAAGCACAGAAATATCCGAAGCGTAGTGAAGAAAAGCGGATGGCGAATGAAACAGCAGCCAATATCCGTTCTAGTATTGAATTAATGGATCAGACGGATGAAGCCGAGATGCTGGTTAAAAACTTAGTGCAAATGATAGAGGAAAAACGGCTTCATGTCCGCGTTTACACAAAAGGAACTTTACACGCCAAAGCTTATATTTTTGATTACGGTACTGTTTATGATAACAAAGGTAGAGCTTTAGAGCGTCAAGAAAAAGGGATTGCTATTGTAGGTTCATCCAATCTTACCCTTTCTGGTATTACCCATAATACCGAACTGAATGTAACCATCCACGGAAACGATAACCATACAGAATTAACTCATTGGTTTGATGAATTGTGGAATGAAGCTCAAGAATTTAATGAAGTATTAATGAGAGAGATGAAACAATCTTGGGCGGGTTCTATAGTCCGTCCTTATGATGTTTACTATAAGACTCTCTACGCTTTAGTCAAAGATAGATTAGAAGATACTGCACCAAAAGATTTAATTATAGAAGATGAAATTAGTAAACAATTAGCAGATTTTCAAAAAGTAGCTGTTAATAATGCCGTCCAAAATATCAGAGATTATGGCGGAGCTTTTGTTTCTGATGTAGTAGGGTTAGGAAAGAGTTTTATTGGTGCTGCAATTATTAAAAGATTTGAACAAGTAGAACGCGCACGTTCTTTAATTATTTGCCCTGCACCACTTATAGAAATGTGGGATAGATATAATGAAGTTTACCAGTTAAATGCTCGTGTCCTTTCAATGGGAATGTTGAAAGAAGATGATGATGGAGACGTGAAAGCATTATTAAATGACTTTAGATTTCAAGATAGAGATTTTGTACTTATAGACGAAAGTCATAACCTGCGAAATAATAATACTCAAAGATATAAAGTCGTAGAAGCATTTTTAGGTGCGGGTAAACGTTGTTGCTTTTTGACAGCTACTCCTCGAAATAAGAGTGCTTGGGATATTTATCACCAGTTAAAATTATTTCATCAAGATGATAAAACTGATTTACCAATAGACCCACCTAATTTAAAAGAATACTTTCAATTAGTAGAAAAGGGTGCGAAAAAATTACCAGAGTTACTTTCTCATATCCTTATCCGCCGTACCCGCAACCACATTTTACGTTTTTATGGTTTTGATTCAAAAACTCATCAACAAGTTGACCCAGCTAACTTTAAAGAGTACCTAGACGGAACCCGACGCGCTTATGTCATCGTTGGTGGTAAACATCGCTTTTTCCCCAAACGCGAACTAGAAACCATTGAATACAGCATTGAGGACACATACCAAGGACTGTATCAGGATTTACGGCAATATATGGGTAAGTCCCGCAAGCGTCAACTGGTTAAACCACCCACAAACGAACTTAGCTATGCACGTTATGGGCTGTGGAACTATGTTTTAAAAGACAAACAAAAGCAAGAACCTTATAACACTTTGCAACGTGCAGGTTCTAACCTCCGGGGTTTGATGCGGGTATTATTATTTAAGCGTTTTGAATCGAGTGTTTACGCTTTTCAAGAAACTATCAAAAAATTATTAATAGTGCATGAAAGATTTTTAAAAGCACTATCTCAAGGATTTGTACCCGCCGGAGAAGAAGCCCAAACTCTGCTGTCGGAAGATTATAATCAAGCAGAAGAACAAGATTTGATGGACGCATTAAAACATTGGACTTTGGACAAAAAAGAAGTGTTCGCGTATGTATTACGCGAATAAATGATTAATCTTGTTTATAGTTACCAGCAAAAAAAAAGCATAGCCACCAGAACCCCAAGGTATAGTAATATAAAC
>NZ_JAIVFV010000263.1 GCF_020829445.1 Nostoc sp. CHAB 5836 | reverse complement strand
GCTCGTCTTTCGAGGCTTCACGTTTCCCCGCAAGGCTGAAGGGGGGGCAAGGCAGTCCGGCGATGATGCCGTCAACTTCTGTAACTCCGACTCTTGCCAAAGACTCAACTGTAATATCATGAATGTCTGGAATAATTGGAATATGCGGGAAGCGCAGATTTAGAACTTGTTGACAGTACTGATTAATCTCGCAAAAAGCCACCGTTTCAAAACCGCCACTAATCAGATGACCGAGGGTGAAGCCGCCAATACCAGAGCAGATGTCAAGAACTTTTTGAGTTTGCAGGGGAGTGATTTGTTCTGTCATGCTTTTCTCCCCAATAAATAATTAATGGCTTCTGGATCAAGAGAGGTAATACGTTTTTTAATTGATTGTGGGGGATGCTCAAGAAATTGTTTAAGATGCCATCTGCGGATTTGGTAATGTTTAGCAGAGCGTCTTGTAGCTTTCAGCCATCCGCGATTTACCCACCTACAAACAGTTGAGAAATTCAATCGAAGAACTTGAGCTATTTGTTTTATCGTATAGATTTCAGTTTGCTTTTCAATAATTGCGACTTCTTCATTAGTCCATTTTGTACTCATAATCTCACCTCGCCTCCAGATGCAGATTTAGTAGAATCTTCTTTGAGAATCTGAGCGCTGATTGATTCAAACTCCACCTGAGCAATCTTCAAATCAATCAGCATTGACCCACTGTTGTATAAGTCTGTAATGTGCTGTTTAATTGTTGATTCTGACAGCCCATCAGGAATATTTAGCTGCGCTTCACTGATGATTTTATCTACTACTGTGACAATGACTTTCATGGTTTAATTCCTCTGTGATTAATGGATAAATCAGGAGCCAGAATAATTCTGAATCCTGACAACTGAATTACACTGCCCCAGTTTTTACCGCTTCCAATTGCTGCATCCATGCACTGATTGCAGTTAACTCATCAGCACCATTACCAACAGCATTAATCACTTCTTTTTGATAAGAAGATTCCGCATCCTTGGGAGATTCACACTTGTCTGATGCCCAAGCCAAACACATTGTTTTTATCAGTTCATCAATCTTGCTGATATCTAATTGACTGGGATTACTAACATTTTGAAATTCCAACCACTCTCTGACCAAATCAAGGGGATAATCAAGCAAAGTGCGAATCTGTTTTACTCGTAAATCTTGTGGATGTACTGGTTGTGGAACTACGCTAAGTTTTGGCGTGGATGAAGTGCCATTTAAGCGAAATTGAATGTCATGAATGATTGTTGCCCAGTCTGCATCTTTATCCCATTCTCTACGAATACGTACACGCGTTACTGCATCATAAAGTCGGCAAAACACTACGTTTTCTTCTCCAGCAGCAACAGAAATGATTAGGGGTTTATCAAAATCTTGAACGCTTGATGCAGCTAAAAGAAAGCTTTTGGCGAAATTGGTTTCTATGCCAGTTCTGACGATGTAGATTTCATCTGCTCTCACAACGATATCTAACTTAATGTTGTCCTTACCTTTAAATTCTTTCGCTGTTAATCTCAGTTCTGATATGTAACCAGTTAGCCCTCTTTCTAAGACAGGAATCGTTTTATCCTTATCGATGTTGTAGTGATACCAAAGATAGGATTCACCACTTAACTCGCCATTTTTGACATAGAGATAAATCGGTTCTGGGGGTTGGCATAAACCTAGTTTGATTTCAGTAGTCATGTTTTTTTTGGTGTGATAATTAATGGTTTGTAACAGAACTGGAGAGTGCTTTACGATTGCTTGAAGAAAAGCTGATATTCAAGCAATCGCTTTTGTACTAAACAGAAGGTTCTCGATTGCGGTCTAACTCCCATTGCAAATAAGTCAGCGCAGTTTGAGCATCAGCAATGTTTAAATCTGGTTGATACCCTGTTTCTAGTAGTTGCTTGTAGTCGGGATGCCAAGCAATAAGAGATATCAGGGTTTGAGCTTGTTCAAGTAATTGGCTGAGATTGGGATTAGACATTTCAAAGCCGAGTCTGGAACATAAATCTCTGGCTTTCACCCCGATGGTTCCTGGTTCAATTTCTGTGGTTAACTCTTCAAGTAGAGATTGAAAACTAGGATGTTCATCGTTGATTTCAACCTCAAATAAATCCGCGATTTTTGTAACTACAGTTGCCCAATCGGGTAAAGTTTGTGGAATCGTTTTCGCGTAAAGTTTCATGATTTTCTCCTTTGGAATTAAAAGTCCTCGGCTATCTCCAACAGAAAACCGCATCCAGTGTTTTGCACTTGCACCACTTCTCTATCCAGCAGTGTTTGAATAACTGAATTGGAGACTTGAAATTGAAGAGAGTGCAATGGAACGCAACCCCCACAAAGTTGAATCAAACGTAGCAGGTGATTCGCTCTACGGTCAAAGTTGCTATTTACTTCTTTAGCCATTGTTTGCACCTAACTGTTGTTGGAGAATGACAATTTGACGTTGGTAAAACTCAATCTCTGCGCTGATTTGTGAGACTAATTCCTGCGGAGAAAGCGTTTGAATTTGATTCTCTTCAAAGTGGAATAATTCGTCAGAATTTTTCCGAGACATTAGCGCATAGCGCCACCCATGACCAAATTGTTCAGCCAATTCTGTACCGTTTGGATAGTAGTGAAGCCCCAGAATGATGCCCTGTTTTGTGCGTTGTTCCAGAGCAAAGCGCGGATAGTCCCAATGTTTGGGTATCGTGATTGTGGGTTGCATTGATTTAATGGAAATGAAGGGAAATAATTCAGTTAACAGTGTCGAATCTTGATAACTGTTAACTGTTTACTGATAATTGTTTGAATTACACTGTCACTAGTTCAAAAACTCGCTTATACTCCCGTAAATACTGCTATTCATCGGGGTTAACATCTCAAATCGGCGATTTAACAATTCTGTATGGCGTGGGGTTTGTGCCACTGCTAACCGCCAAACAGCAACAAGGGCAGACTGACAGGCGACGCGCTCCTGCTCTGCTGCACCCACTACCCACCAAGAGCCATCGGTGCATCCGACTTCCCCCAGCTTCACGTCGTTGTTGTAAATCCCATCGTGGAGGATTTCAAAGCCGTATTTCTCGCACTCGTTGAAAATCTCCGCCATGATTGCGTTTTCAGTAGGGCAAGGTGTGTCTGTAGCGTTTTGCTCTTGCACTGGCAAAGAGCCGTCTTTGTAGTGTGAGCAGATGTAATGGTGACAAAGTATGTTCGTAGAAGCACGGTGGACTTCCTTGTTGTTCACCATCACTACCCAAGGTCGCGTTAAGTCGTCGTCGTAATGGATTGCGGCGATCAACTTATCCCCAGCGTAATATTCGTGGTTGTAGAAGGAGATTTCGATGGGTGTCAGTGGTATGGAGGCAGGGGTGATGAATTGCTCAGGGTGGGCGGACTGGTAATCGGCGATCGCAGTAATCCATGCATCTTTACAGCGTTTGTCGATTACTTCGACTGTACAAGCGATTTCGCTGTAGATTTGTTTGAGACGGGCAATTGATTTGTGTTGTAGCCGTTGAAAAGTGTAAATGGTATGAGTCATAATGGAGCTTCCTGTAAAGGATCAAAGGGCGATCGCTTAGTTTTCTCAGGACGAACGATCGTCTTTTGTTTTGTTAACTCCTATTGTCTACTGACTCCAGACAAATGTCAAGAGGCAACAGACACAATTGTGATTGCTGTATCAAAAAAGTTTTCGATATTGCTATCCAAGGCTTTGAGAAGAACGGAAATTTTCGGGAAAGATACTGTAGAAGCTGAATTATCATACCTTTCAGGGTCTTCTAGCATATGAATGTATTGATGAGATATGCGCTCTCCAAGCTCTGCGGTCTTTTCTGAGATGGCACGGACAGAACGTGTTCCCCTCAAAACTTTAAGGCGTTCACCCATTTCTTTATCCCAATAAATAGAAGCAACATATTTTGTATCTAACATAATCTTTTTTTGTCTACCAGTACTTGCCATAAGTTAACAGATTTTATATTCTATAGTTACCAGACAACAAAAGCGATCGCTTCCACCTATTTTGATCGGAGCGATCGCCCTTGTTAACTATATTGCTAGGCGCGTCAGATTTGAGAAATCGTGATGCGTAATTTTATGATGTCATAGAAATGCTAGTGACGGTAGACAGACTGCATGGTCATATCAAATCCGGATGATTACACATTAATAGTCGAATGGCACTAAGTTAAGCTGAAGGGTATACAGTATAAGGATTGCAGAGGGAAAGTCGAAAAATTTTCAGTTGCTTGAGGGTGAGTTGAAATGCACTCATTGAGGGACAATAAAAATCAGACACTATAAAACCAGACGAAACTAGCATTGTGTCTGATTATTAAGGGAGTAATAAAAATGACGCTCTCTCTGTTTACTGTTTCGGAATTGGGAAAAGAGTAGAGAAGGTGTAAAAATGTTTGTTAGGGTTGCAAAACTTTGTGAATTGTTTGATTGCCAACCTATAGATTTATTTGAAGAGGAAAAGATTGGTGATGATTAATCCTTCAGTCATCAATCCCCTTGCCCTCAGTGCCATTGGAAAAGCGATCGCAATTGCGTAAAAACTCGCAAACACAAAGCTCTAGTAAGTGTATATTAAGTATAATAAGCACTTTTAACCCATATTCCGCGCTTCAGAATGTAGTGCAGAATATTAAATAATTACCCTTTGATACGAGTAAATAAAAAGACTCATAATCTTTAAGTAAGTCAGCATTAAGAATAAACCGGGAGTTACGAAGTATAAAGCCGGTAAAAGCTTATAAACACTTGGTTTCAGGCTTTTTACAAAACTAAACATACATTGTTTTATCATGTCAACTTAACTTAGATACCAAAAGTGAGACAATCAAAAAACTCCAAAATATTTTAGAGGTAAAAAAATCGTCTCCAACATCGAAACCAAAAATTAAAAATGTCGATCACTTAGGAATAGTAGCTGGGCTGATTGATGAAATAGGAATAGTTGAAACAATTCCGCCGTTAGCCCTCATTTCTGGGCTAGGAGCGTAAGTTCGAGCTTACTTGTTGGTATTCAATGTTAAATTCAACAGAGCATTCAGAAGATGAAAAAAGCATTTCTTGTGATTGTCTTGGTAGTTGCCTGTTTTGTGTTTACTGGTTTGGCAGCTTCGGCGCAGTTTCGTGATACAAAGGTGGATAGGCTTGTAGTTGATGGAGTCCCTGTAATTGACTCGACAGGCAATCGTGGTGTCCTTAACATCGGCGGCATTTCGGCAGAACCTACTGTCAAGAAAATCGGCTTCTACACGGAGAACGTGGAGCGAGCAAGTCTTAGCTCCGGTGGACTTGAAGCATCTGTCTTCTCAACAGAAGACTTTACAACAGGAGATTTGCACTTGAGAAAAGATAATGTTGCATGGACAATTTATGAAGCAACTGATGGACTGTATCTGAGAAATGATCGAACTGCAAAGATATACCGTTTTGTTTTACAGGAAGTTCAATAGCATTATTAGACATCTCCAGAAATTAGGTTTTCAACTAGACAGAATAAGGGTTTGAGATTCTTTTTCGGAGATGTCTGTAATCAGAAAAATTACGCCGCCATTAGTTCAAAAACTGGCTCATACTCCCGTAACTACTGCCGTCCATCGGAGTTAACATCTCAAATGGGCGGTTCAACAATTGGGTTTGTGTGACTGCTAACAACCAAACTGCTTCAAGCGCAGACTGACAAGCGACTCGTTCAGTATTGGCTGCGCGTACCACCCACCAAGAGCCTTCTGTATACCCTACTTCGCCCAGTTTCACCTCGAAGTTGTAGATTATTCCATTTATTCCATCGCCGACTATTTCAAAGCCGTACTTCTGGCACTCGTTGAAAATCTCCGCCATGATTGCGTTCTCAGTAGGGCAAGGTGTGTCTGTAGCGTTTTGCTCTTGCACTGGTAGTGTGCCGTCTTTGTAGTGTGAGCAGATGTAATGGTGACAAAGTATGTTCGTAGAAGCACGGTGGACTTCCTTGTTGTTCACCATCACTACCCAAGGTCGCGTTAGGTCGTCGTCGTAATGGATTGCGGCGATCAACTTATCCCCGGCATAGTATTCGTGGTTGTAGAACGAGATTTCGACGGGTGTCAGTGGTATGTTCGCAGGGGTGATGAATTTCTCAGGGTGGGTGGATTGGTAATCAGCGATGGCTGCGCCAACGCCAAGGGCGAGCGCACTAATCCAAGAATCCTTGCAGCGCTTGTCCCTTAGTTCTACTGTACAGCCGATTTCGCTGTAGATTTGCTTCAGCTGTGCTATGGATTTGTGTTGCAGCTGTTGTGTTGTGTAAATGGCGTGAGTCATAATTGGTAAGCTCTTTAGTTTAGGGCAAGAGAAGCGCTTGAGATTGCGAGTCCAGGGCGACACCGAACTACACCAGCCATACACGAACTGCGTCACGGGTTAGTGGGAGCGATGCAAACTTCTGCTGAGGCGACAGATAGCGGGAGAAAGCGAATGTGCTGATGATGCTGTAGGTATTGGTGTATCTGCTTTTCCAGTTGGACTAACAAAAATTGACAATTCTTGTTAGGATTGGCAGCATAGCTGTAGAGAAAACAGTTTAAAGTGATTGCTTATGAACGTACATCTGGGTGATACATTTGATAAGTTTGTCGCTGAACTCATTGCTGGCGGACTATATCAATCGCAAAGTGAGGTCATTCGTGACGGATTGAGGCTTCTGAAGGAACGTGAAGACATACGCCTCTTCAGAC
>NZ_JAIVFV010000262.1 GCF_020829445.1 Nostoc sp. CHAB 5836 | reverse complement strand
CGTTTTATGAAATATGAATGGATAGAAATAGATGCATACTCTAGTTGGTCAAATTTAGTTAACTATGTTGAAAAAGTCATTCGAGATTTTGGAGAAAAATATGTAATTAATTTTGCATAAGTACTTACCAACCAGAGAGTAGCTAAGGTACTCCGCGCTCCAGCTTGTGCAGCAATGCCAGCAATTCCCAAAGCTGAACGCCGATCTCCTTTAGCAGTCTCACAAGCACTTAAAACGAGTAAGTCAATAGGAGATTGCTTATTTTTTAACAAAGATTTTAATTGTTGGACTTTAAGGAGTTCTTTCCAAGTCAATAGAAAAGTGTTGTCAGGATCTGAACTAAATTGAGCATGGGTACTCAGGTGAACTATGGGAAATGAGTCAGTTTCAAATTTTTCTCGAAAGTTGTGATTAGTAAATTCATCATTGAGTAACACTGACACATAATTTATGCTTTTTTTAATATTTTTCATCTCCTGATTGACTTGAGGAAGAGGTTGAAAACTTTCCGTGACTAAAGTATTTTCGGAAAGAGTAACAGCTTCAGAGATCCCAGCAAATAAAACCTTGATTTGTTTTTGTTTTTCAAATTGAGCTTGTAATTGTTTGAAGCTGGATGCGTTTGAAATAGCGTAGGATTCCGTGAGATACTTGTTGCCATCATACAGCATATCAAAAGGGATATTTTGAAAATAGCTGTCGGGAATAAAGACTAAATTTCCTGATTTTGGTAAATACTGTTTGATGGGGGCGATTAACAAATTATAAAGATTTTGAGCATAAGTAATATAATCATAACTTTGAACTTTAACGAATTGTTGATTGTGAATGACTCTGATAAAATTATCGATGGAATCACCAGCTAATTTGATATCTATTTGATGGCGATGGAACTGTTTGGAAGTCTGAACAACTACTTGAATTTGATTTGATAATTTGATAAAAAAGATAACAGGTGGAAAATTAGATAAATCTTGACTATTAGCAGTATCAGAAAATGTAGTTAATCTTCCACATTGGAGAAAATTTTCTATTTCCGCAATTCTCAGCTTATCTTGAATGGCAACTGCTCGTTGTGAATTATCTTCTTGAGAGAATAGGAACTCCATGTATTCGTGATATACAGGTTCAACTTTTTCTTTAAAATCAAACTGGAGATCAGGGTTCATTGCTAGAATATTACCTCTAACTTGGTCAAGACTGTTAATAGCAGATGTATATGCTTTATCAGTTTTTTGAGTTTCTTTGAGTTGCCGATACAAACGTCCTAATCTCCATTGCCACTGATATGCAATGTCCCAAGCTTTTACTGATTGAGCTAATTCCATTGCTGGTTCTAAATATTTCTGAGATTCCAGTGGCTGTTCTAAGCAACCATAAATTTTACCAATAGTTCCTAAAGCATAAGATTTAGCGCGTGTATTGTTTAATTTTTCGGCAGTATCAAGTGCATGATGAGAAATAGATAGCGCAGTTAATAGTGGATTCTCTACTTGTGAAGAACTAAGTTGATTTAATTTAGTGTTTTGAGCGACTTGTATTAAACTCTCAGCCAAATTCAAACGAGCGTAGATAGAGTCAATGGCTGGAAAATCATCGAATTGATTATTGAGACTCAATAATTGTTGAAGTAATGGCTGAATTAATTCTTTTCTGGGAGAAAAAACTCCCTCTGTAAGATTTTTCCATTTATCTAGTTCTAACAAGAAATTTAGTTGATTTAATTTGGCTGTGAGAGATAGGAGATTTGGTGTTTGATGTTCTACCTGCTGATATAAAGATAGAGCAGATTTAGCTTGAGCTTGTGCTGTAATTACTGCTTGTTGTTTAGCACTAGCATTATCTGTTAATTGGTATTTATTTTTGGCTTGCAGATACAGAGTGCGTTCTGTATCTGCTAAACTTAATAATAATTGATTATACAACTTTGACTGTGTTAGTTTTAAATCACCAGTCATTGCGATCGCTTTTTGCAAGACAACAAAAGAAGCTTCGGGTTTGCCAATCAAGCGCAGTACATCACCCATCTGGCGAAGTCCAATAACTTGAACTTTTGTGAGTGGTTGATGTTGTAAGGACTCAATTAAGCTATCTTTTGACTGCAAAACTTCTTCTAAAGGGGAACTACAAATCTCATTTGATAATTTCAAAGCTGTTAACAGAGTACTGCAAGCACTGCGATAAAAGCCTTGGGCAAGAAATCCCAAGCTTTGGTTAATTAGGCTACCAGTCATCCCTTCAGAATCCTTGAGTTGCTCATAAGCTTTGTAAGCTGCTGACCAAGTTTTGATGGCTGTGTCAGGATAGCCTTGATGCAATTGCTCATACCCCATTTGAGTAAGTGTTGATGCACTATGTATTTGAGCTTTAGCTTTTTCTGAAGAGATAATTACAAGAAATACTATAGATAGTGCCAACAGAAAGTACTTGATTACAGTTGATAATTGATAGAAAAAAGAACTCCGTTTTCTTGCCATGTTCGCTTATCTGAATTGGTGTCAACGTTAATTAAAGGAAAGCCGTAGTCCAGACGAGCATTGAAACGATTTCCTACTTGGTACTGTAAACCCAAGCCGATGGATGCTAAACTCCCTGCTGAGTTTGGTGTTTCGACTGTATTATTATTCCAAGAAAAAGCAAAATCAAAGAAAGGAATAATATAAAATTGCTGGTTGGATTGTCTCCAAGCTGCTAGATGTAACTCGGTTGAAAATAAAAATGCGTTGTCAGTTAAGAAAGTGGCTTCACGATAACCCCGTACTGAATCTGCACCTCCTGACGTAATTTGTTCGAGTGAAGCCAGAGGTCTATCAGCTAACTGAAGGTCTGTTATCGCAATGAATTGGGCATCGCTACCCAATTTCCTAACCCACCCAGCTTGACCCTGCCAAGCAAAAAAACGACCATCAGGAGCAGAGTTGTTGATAGTTGCGCCAAAAGCAGCAATGCCAAAACTAAATTGCGATCGCACTGATAAACTTTCTCTTGTGCTACTCAAGAGCCATTCTTGCGAAAATCTAATAGCAGAAATGCGGGTTTTTCCATTAGAATCAGCACCAGCATTTAAGGGGTAAGGTGTATTCAACACTTCGGACTCACTTTCTAAACGAGAAGCCGTGAGTTTTAAACTCATATCTTGTGTTGACGTGGCAGTGGCTTTACGGACTAACGGCTGTCGAAAACTCAACTCATAGCCACGAGCATTAGACAAAATATCTAGAGAATTAAAAGGATTTTCGATAATGTTGTTCGAAGAGTTGATGAATGAAAACTCGATTCTACTGTTTTGTGGATTGAGGGGGACAGAGTAACTAGTTGACAAAGTATTGCTACCGTCTGTGTTTCGATAGCCAACACTTAACTTGTCACCTATACCAAACAAATTAGCATCTTCGATCTCAAAGAAACGCTGAAAACTTCCGGTAGCAGGTGAACGAGAATTGTCTAGACCAGTTTCAATTGTGAATGACTGGCGTTCCTTAGCTTTGACGGTCAAAATACTTCTGTCTACTGAAGAACCATTATCTAATTGTGCTGATATTGATTCGATCAAGGGATCTTGTCGTAAGAGTCGCAAAGCTTCTAGTAGGTGTTTTTCATTGACTACTTCAACAGTGCTTGGTAATCGTTGACGAATGTAATTGTCCAATCGTGTGCCGCCAATAATTTCAATTTTATCCAGTTGCCCTTCTACAACTTGAATAGTAATTACTGCTTGATTTGGATTAATTGCTTGATTTTCTGCGATCGGCAAAAAAGCCCCAGAAGTGATGTAACCTTTATCCACATATAATTTTGTAATTACCTTACCAACTTGACGCAAATCATCAAATGTAATTTCTCTGACCAAATAAGAAGCAACTACCGCTTCTAGCTCTTGGGTTCTAATTACTGTATTACCTTTAAAGACAAAACTTGCCACTTTGATGATTTGTTGATTTGAGGGTGCATTTTCTCTTAAAGGTGGTGCATTCGGGTATGGTATTGTCGGGTCAAGTCTTTGAGGTAAAGGTTTAGGAACTTCCCAAGGTTCTTGTATAGTTCGGATCGGGAATGAAGCTATTGTTTGTGAATGTGCTGGATCAATTATCAGCAAGGGGATGAAAATGAGAAATCCGGGAGTTGCTTTCGACAAATGATTTAAGCACTGAAAATTGGGCATGGATGAAGATTGTTATTCTCAAAACAGCTTTGGGTGGAGCTGTAATTTTGCTATCGGGAGAAACAAATAGTCCTTGAGTATCAATGTTGATATTCCCCCCTCTTCCTTCAAATGCATTAGCTGTGATTTTGCTACCTTCTAACAAAGCTACTGTATCTGCTTTTACGGTTATGTTGCCTCCGTTACCTTGACCGCTTTCAGCAGTTGCGGTAACAAGACTGTTGTGGCGCAATTGCACATTTCTTGCTTCTAGCGAAATATCACCGCCTTCACCAGAAGCAGTTGAGGCAGCAATAGAAGCTTTGTGATCTAAATTGAGCCAATTCGTTTTAATTGTAAGTTTTCCTCCATTGCCGATTCCTTCATTCCTGACACCGATTTCTCCACCATTTATTATATTTAGAGATTGTCCGTTAATATTTACTTCCCCAGGTGAACCACTAGGCTCTGGAGGAGTTTTAAATACTCTTTGTATGTTTAAAGTCGCCTTGATAGCAGATGAATTTATCAAACCACTTAATTCTATATTGTCAGCATTGATAGCAAGAATTCCCGCAGAACCAGAGCTTCTAGTAGATGTATCAATCGATGCCTTCTCTCCTACTACCAACTTTGGTGTATTGACTGTTATATCGCCAGCCTTTCCATTTCCGAGAGTTCCACTAGACACGTAAGTGTAATTAGGCCCACGAAATACTCCGGAAGCAATGAAATCTGGGGTATTAATTAATTCTACAGAATTAGTTGCCTTTATAAGTATATCGCCTCCATTGCCGACTCCAGTAGTTAGAGATGATATCAATCCCCCATTCTGAAGCAGTAACCGCTTTGTTGCTACCGAAATATCTCCTGCATTTCCAAGAGCAGCAGATGTTGTACTAGCAGTGATGTTGCTAGTGATAGTATTATCCGAGGGCAAAAATCCAATAAACTGCACAAGTTCAGAAGCGTCAACATTCACGCTACCGCCTTTAGCAGAACTATAGACTCTACTGTTTATAACCGCTCCTCCTTGAAGGGTTAATTCTTTAGCAAAGATGTTTATATCCCCAGCATTTTCAGTCCCTAAAGTTTCGGTTCGGAAGCGGCTAGTAACTTTTCCATCAGGAGAACTCCCACTTAACTCCACTCTTTCGGAAGCATTAATGTTGATGTCTTTAAGAGATTGTGAGCCGGAATTTTGATTCAAAATTACTGAGCCATCGTTTGCATAAATATTTTTTCCTTGCAATGTAATAAAACCGCCTTGATCTTGACCAGCAGCTATTAGTGATTGTTGCGATAAATTAATATCGCTCAAATCAGAAATTCCTTCGTAACCTAAAGTGTATCCTTTAGCTGTTTGATTAATGCTGACTACGCCAGAACTAGCACTGCCAACATTAATTCCTCCACCATTCACTGTTAAAATACCGCCTTTGAAGCTGACTCCATTACCTACTAAATTTAAGTTTTGCCCATTCTGTACTGATAAACCACTTGAGTTTGGATTTGTAATACTTGGTTTAAGACTTGAGCCTGGAGAAGTTAATCCGTCACCCGCGCCAGTAACTTGAATCGCTCCTGGATTACTTCCGAATCTTAAGCCAACTGGAACATTAATTCCTAGTAGTGGTGGAGCTTGTGGGTTGGTAGCACTAAATTCAGAACCATTGGGGAACATGAAAGCACTAGCTGTAGTAGCCAAAAATGAGCCACCAATATTTAGACGTGCATTTTGTCCAAAGCTAATACCATTCGGATTGGAGAAAAATAGGTTGGCTGTACCATTAGCACTGATTATGCCATCAATATTAGAAGCAGATCCACCTGTGACGCGGACGACAATATTAGCAATATCTAATGCATTGTTGAAGTTAGCTATATTTTCTTTAGATAGAGAAAACTCCTGAAAACTGTGAAACAGATTTTGTCCTACTTGAGTGCCTCCCTCAATAATCATTTTATTTCCTTCTATTTTGATGCTGGTGTTGTTAGTCAGAGTTAGATCGCGCTTCACTTGTGCCTCCGATGGAAAAGCAGTTAACAGGGAAACGAATACCGCTCCTATAAGGGGATTTAAGATATATTTTTCTGTCACAATTATTAGCCCTTTAAATTCCACGCACTCTTTGAGTACCCCAAAAGTAAGAGGGGTATTAATAAACTGTTTTTATTGAGAATCTAGCTCTTTAACTGAGAATTAAAGTCCGATCTAACTTTGGAGCATCGCTCCCGCCTAAACCAACAAAAGTCAGATGTTAGCGGGCTAGTCGAATATTTCCATAAAAAATAAAGTCGAGTAAACAGCAGATTAAATCTGAGAGGGAACTTCAAACATTGTATCAGTCTATTAGCATAATACCAATACCATAGTTGTTGCTTGTACTATTATTTACAATTGCTCTGTTTGAGATTACCTTTACAAGTGAACATTATGATTTTTATCTGGAATTTTCACTATAACCTTTTATTAGCTTGATATTAGAAGTTTAATAACTCCGAAAATTTTTCTCGAAATAGCTTTAGCTGATAACTATCAGTTGTGAAAATGGTTATTCTTCATCTTCATACTCATCGAAATCATCATCGCCATGTTCTTCGTACCACTTTCTTTCATCCTCCAAAGCCATTTCTCTCTCTAGCCGAAATCTTTCTAGAGTTTCTATTTCTTG
>NZ_JAIVFV010000261.1 GCF_020829445.1 Nostoc sp. CHAB 5836 | reverse complement strand
GCTTCATGTAAAGTATTAAAAGTATAAAAGAATTCTTCTTGGGTGTATTCCTTGCCTTCAAGAAACTGAATATCATCAACCAATAAAACATCAGCCGCTCGGTAATGCTCTCGGAAACTTTGCATATTATCCTTACGAATCGCTGTAATTAAATCATTAGTAAACTGCTCCGTAGAAACATAAAATATTTTACAATCCGGATAAATTTCCCAGCGATAATGGCCAATAGCTTGCATAAGATGAGTTTTACCCAAACCTACGCCACCGCATAAAAATAAAGGATTAAACTCTTTACCTGGAGATTCTGCAACTGCTAAAGAAGCAGCGTGAGCCATCCGATTGTTAGCACCAACTACAAATCGCGAAAAGACATATTTAGAGTTTAATTCAGTAGTTTTATGATTGTGATTAGGAACGGCTTCAGAAATAGTGCTGACATTGGGTGATTCCCAAGAAACCTCTCGTTCACTAAAATGAGAAACTTCATCACCTTTAGCAACGGTAATGTAAATTCCCACAGGATGACCGAGAATATCTTGCACTACATGAGCAATAGTATTGATGTAATACTTTTGTAACCAATTACGAGCAAATGGGTTAGGAGTACGGATGACCAAGCAATTATTTTCTAATCGCTCCGCACTAGCAGTTTTGATCCAAGTTTCAAAGGTGGGTCGGGATAGTTCAAGCTGTAGGCGCTCTAGTACCTGACTCCACAGACTTTCTATGGGAATTTCCATTATCCACCACCTTTGCTGCTAATCGTCACAATAGAAGAGAAAGCACCAATTTAGCATCCAGACACGCTAGACCTAAAATAAGCTTTTAAGTTGTAATCATTTTGGGACATACCCAGTAGGCAAGATCCTAACACCCACTGACTGATACGGAGAAGCAACGACACATGAAGACAACAAACCATAATTTAGCGCCCAAAAATATTCATAGCAGGCGTTTACCCCATAGGTTGTGGATGCTCTTATATGGGGTAACAGTGGTGTTCCTGGGGAGCTGCTCTCTTCTTCCGGCTAAAACCTTTGAGACTCGACAAAATCAGACTCAAGCCCAAAACACAACACAACCTAATCCGGTAATTGTCCCCCCGCCAATTATCTCTTCCTCTGGAGATCCTAATTTTGTGGTAAAAGTAGTGCAAAATGTGGGGCCTGCGGTAGTTCGTATTGACTCTTCCCGAACAATCACTTCTCGCGTACCAGACGAATTTAACGATCCATTTTTCCGGCGGTTTTTTGGAGACGATGCGCCACAGCCTAGACAACGGGTAGAGCGGGGTAGCGGCTCTGGATTTATCATTAATTCTTCAGGTCAAATTTTGACCAATTCTCATGTGGTAGATGGTGCTGATCGAGTGACTGTCACACTCAAAGATGGGCGGACTTTTGAGGGTAAAGTGTTGGGTGAAGACCCAGTAACGGATGTGGCGGCGATCAAAATTAATGCCAATAATCTGCCAACTCTATCTGTGGGTAACTCCGATGCTTTGCAACCAGGAGAAGCAGTAGTTGCCATCGGTAATCCCTTAGGCTTGAATAATACCGTTACTTCTGGGATTATTAGTGCTACAGGTCGTTCTAGTAGCGATATTGGTGCTAGCGACAAGCGGGTTGATTACATTCAAACGGATGCTGCGATTAACCCTGGTAATTCCGGTGGGCCATTGCTAAATGCTCGTGGTCAAGTAATTGCGATGAACACAGCTATTATTCAAGGCGCTCAAGGTTTGGGATTTGCTATCCCTATTAATACTGTGCAAAGAATTGCCCAAGAATTAATTGCTACAGGTAAGGTGGATCATCCTTATTTAGGTGTTCAGATGGTGACACTGACACCAGAAATTAAAGAAAGAATAAAAGATAAAGCAGGCGATCGCTTAAATTTTACAGCAGATGAGGGCGTTTTGTTGGTTGAGATTGTGCCGCGATCGCCTGCATCTGTGGCTGGACTACGAGTTGGTGATGTGATTAAAAGCATTAATAGCCAGCCTGTTACTAAAATTGAAGAAGTACAAAAGCTAGTAGAAAAGAGCAAAATCGGTACTAACTTACCAATAGAAGTAGAACGCGATGGGCAAATTGTCCAAGTAAGAGTAGAACCTGCTCCTTTACCCGTGAGACGTGAAGGATAATGCTTGTCATTTGTCGTTTGTCATTTGTCATTTGTCATTTGTCATTTGTCCAATGCCCCATTCTCCATTACTTAAAGGAACGTGAGTTCGATGAACCTCTCCCTCCCAGCCTGCCTCTGGGAAACGGAAAGGGAGGAGCAACGAAAAATTCAGCTTTTTGCTCCCCTCTCCGTGTCGGAGAGGTCAAATAAGACTTGTCGAACTCACGTTAAAGGAGTTTTATCATGACTGAGTTAGCGCCAATAATTCAATTAGGCAATCCAACATTACGCCAAAAAGCTGTTTGGGTTGAGGATATTCAAGATGAGCATATCCAAAAATTAATTGAAGACTTAATCGCCACTGTTGTCAAAGCTGACGGCGTAGGAATTGCTGCGCCTCAAGTAGCACAATCCTATCGTTTATTTATTGTGGCTTCCCATCCTAATGCTAGGTATCCCAACGCTCCGGTAATGGAACCTACTGCGATGATTAATCCCAAAATCATTGCTCATTCAACTGAAGTTGTCAAAGATTGGGAAGGCTGTTTAAGTGTTCCAGGAATTAGGGGGTTAGTTCCTCGGTATAAAGCTATTGAAGTGGAATACACTGACTGTCAAGGAAACTTACAAAAGCAAGAATTAGCCGATTTTATCGCTCGGATTTTTCAACACGAATATGATCATCTCGACGGTATTGTATTTGTAGATCGCCTAGAAAACACTCTCGATATGATTACAGAGCAGGAATATCAACAACGAGTAGTTAACAAATAAATGGTATAAGTAGAGCGACGCAAATAAAACTAACTGCCTAAAGCTGTCATTTGTCATTTGTCCTTCGTCATTTATAAGGGTTTAAGGCGTATTTACGTTTCGTAACATACTTGATTTTTTTCGCACCAACGTACTTATAGCGTTTCCTAATCACATGGGGTACATCTGAGCAAGCTCCTCGCTTGCAAAGCTACGGTGTACATTAGACGTCTGGTAGAAATTAAATATGCGTTACCCAGAACCCTTGTAGAGACGTAGCAGTGCTACGTCTCTACATTTTTTTCACCAGATGTACATTACGAATTATGTGTGTGATTCGCAAACTCGCTCATGGCGCCACAATTGATATAGTCGTGTCGCTGGCATAGTCATATATAAAACATCGTTAACACTGAGATTAGTTTCTAATAAATCCCACCCATGAAGAGTTTGATGATTTTTCTCTACATACAAAGGTACGCAATCAGCCGACATCGCTACATCTTTTACCCACTGACCACAAAAGACGTGTGAAGGTGTAATCACAGTTGCAAAAGCCACCCAAAGACTATCTGCTGTGATGCCATTACCAAGGATGCGTCCCCCTAGTGCAGCAGCAGCAAAAGCTGGGGCTGCTAGTTCAGCTGGACTCAGTACGGCCTCGAAGCCAAATAGCTGTTGCGCTATGCCAGCAAAATCGGGATCGGCATAAAGAACAATCACCGGAATGCTAGGTGTCAAGCCTTTGGCTTTGAGGGCAATTTCCAGATTGGTAGCATCATTGCTTGTAACAGCAAGCACTGCGGCGGCAGAGTCTATATTGCTGGTTTTGAGTATTGTGCGGAAACTGGCATCGCCCTGAATAACGGGGATACCGAGTTCGCGGGCAGTGTTAATATATTTGTTGTTGGAATCAGGTTCAACTACTACAACTTCATGTCCGCTGGCGTGGAGTTGCTGGACAATTCTCAACCCAATACCACTCAAGCCACAGACAATGTAGTGCGATCGCTGGGGTATTCTGGCTGCATCCCAAAATTGCTTAAAGCGGCTTCCTAAGACAAAATCGGTGAGCATTGCGTACCAAATACCAATCACCACTGCTCCAACCAGCATCATGACAACGGTAAATAATTTAATACTGTTAGGAGCATTTTCTACTACTTTGTCATTACCACCCGCTCCCGTAATCATACCTACAGAAAAATATAGAGCATCAACAGGAGATAAACTCAACTCAGCCGACATATAGGTGAGTGTAGCGATCGCAATAACCGCCAATAGGACAATCGCACCCACCACTACCGATCGCCCGTGTTGCTGAAACTGCCTAAAATTAGTAAAGACTTTCAGCAGTTTTCTAATTAATGATCTGCGAGGAGAACGGATCCGGGGTTGAGTACCAATAATTAAGCGATCGCCTACTTGGATCTCTTGTCCAGATATTACAGCCGACACCAAATCCATCTCACCTTTTACTGGCAAGTAATAAATCAGCATCCGCGATCGCTCTTCCCACAATTCACTCAGCTTTCGACCTTTCCAGAAGTGGTTTTCATCAATGTATTCTTCATGAATTGGCCAAGTTTGCTGAAATAATTTGATTTGTCCGATCGCTCGGTTTCCCATTGCTGCAAAGGTGAATACCGGTGCTGCTAATCCCACAACACTCATACTCAAATGGTCTGGCAAACTTTGATCTAGGCGCTCCCCCAAATTTGTATTATAAAAACGATTGATAATCCGAATCTGGGGATTCAGCACCCGCGCTTGCATCATAATAGACAAATTCACAGCATCTTTAGATCCAGCGATGACTAAAGTGTGTGCCTGTTGAATTCCTGCTGCTGTTAGGGTAGCAGCTGCTTGTAAATCGCCAACAATCACATCTGGTGCTGTTTCGCCAGGGATAGATTGGTGATGAATACCAACAACAAAGGCTCCCTGATGTCTCAACAGACGAAAGGTTTTATATCCGGTACGTCCTAAGCCACAAACAATAATTCTGGGTTTCATGAAACGGCAGCATCTTTTACAGGTAGGGCTGCATTTCTAGTTAGTTATCAATATTGTTGCTCACTCTCGTAGAATATAACTGTAGCTGACAACACGATTATTTTAATTGCAGACCCAACATTTTCTAATTGTTCCAGTCCGAGAGTTTCAATGCACTGACGAACATCTTGTAGTAATTCTCCCACCTTGACAGCTATAGGACTACTATTTGATTTCTGAACAGATATGTAGGGTGCGTTAGCGTTTCGCGTAACGCACCGAATCCTTAAGAATGGTGCGTTACGCTGTCGCTAACGCACCCTACAAATACTTAATGTTGTTCAAAAATCAAACCGGATTCCTATATAATAATTCAAAATCAAAAGCCAAGTGTGATTATGCAGGCTATTTTTTGGACTGTAGAAGAAGTCGCCCAAAGAGCTAATCAATTCTATGATCGGGAGATTCGCTCAATAGTCGAACATGGAGACAATATTGGCAAGATGATTGTCATTGACGCTGAGACTGGTGAGTATGGAATTGATGAAATTGGAATAGAACCAGGATTAAAGTTAAAGCAGAAAAACCCAAACGCTAGATTATTTATGATGCGAATAGGTTATGACGCTGCATTTGGCTTCGGTGGGACTATGGAGCGTACAACCGAATGATTTACGGACGGTTAGCTGGTGGTAAGGCGACAGTTCCAGTAATTTTTCGTTTCCTTGAGCAACCAGATTTTTCATTGGATTTTGTCATCGATACTGGATTCAACGGCTATCTCACTTTACCACCACAAGCAGTTGGTGTAATGAATCTTCCTCTACATAGCACTACACCTGCAACATATCTTAGAATTTACGTACTGTACAAATGAATATAAAAGTCTGGATGTTGGGTTGCAGCATAAAGTTTAAGTGCGATCGCTTTCTCTGCGAACCTTTGCGCTTCCCTTTGCGCCCCTCTGCGTTTAAATTTCAACCCTCAATTCGCCACGATTTTACGCTGCATCTGTACCAAGACATCGCTATAATTTGACACCTCAAATAGGAGAGTTTTTTCTAGCCAGGGTTAAAACAGCCAATAAATAATATAGAAAAATATGGCAACTTTTGTCGGTTATGATACGCTATCTCCTTGAGAAGTGTCGAGGAACCGAAAATGACTAAACTGCGGGTGGGGTTATTGTTTGGCGGTCGTTCGGGAGAACATGAAGTTTCAATCAAATCAGCACGGGCGATCGCTAAAGCCTTGAGTGCAGAGGAAAATGCTAACAAGTACGAAATACTGCCTTTTTACATCCAAAAGGATGGCCGCACTCTTGCGGGAGACGCACCCCAAAAGGTTTTAGCAACCGGCACTCCGCTACTAGAATCAGAAGAATCAACATCTGTGGGAAATCTGACATCCAACCCTCAAGCTCAAACTTTGAGTAAATGGCAATCTCCCTCTCAAGTTGCCCAAGTGGATGTTTGGTTTCCCATTCTCCACGGCCCCAACGGTGAAGACGGGACAATTCAAGGGTTACTTACCTTGATGCAAGTCCCCTTTGTGGGTTCTGGGGTGTTAGGTTCGGCATTGGGGATGGATAAAATTGCCATGAAAATGGCCTTTGAGCAAGCAGGATTACCACAGGTAAAATATAAGGCGATAACTAGAGGGCAGGTTTGGTCTAATCCTTGCGTATTTCCGAAACTGTGTGATGACATTGAGGCAGCATTAGGTTATCCTGCTTTCGTGAAACCTGCTAATTTGGGTTCATCAGTGGGTATTGCCAAAGTGCGATCGCGCCCAGAATTAGAAGCCGCCTTAGATAATGCTGCCAGTTATGACCGCCGACTAGTTGTAGAAGCTGGTGTCGTCGCTAGAGAAGTCGAGTGTGCCGTTTTAGGTAATGATCAACCCCAAGCTTCTGTCGTTGGAGAGATTACTTATGACAGCGATTTTTAT
>NZ_JAIVFV010000260.1 GCF_020829445.1 Nostoc sp. CHAB 5836 | reverse complement strand
AGTTTATATTACTATACCTTGGGGTTCTGGTGGCTATGCTTTTTTTTTGCTGGTAACTATAAACAAGATTAATCATTTATTCGCGTAATACATACGCGAACACTTCTTTTTTGTCCAAAGTCCAATACTTACAGTTGTTGAAGACTTTCAAACAACTTTAGGCGCTCCTGCACCTTTTCTAATTCATCTAAGCTACCACTACTTTGGGCTAACTGCGCTGCCATCGTATATTCACGACGAGCCTCATCTGGCAACCATGCCTCTAAATAGCGATCGCCTAATATTCTGTAGAGAGTCGGATTGCTACTACCTGCTACTACTCGTTTCTTTAACGTATTGATTGTTTCATTCAAAAGCCTTCTTGACATATATACAGCATCTAAGTCAAGAATTGCAGCTTCATCTGGAGGTAGGTTGAGAGAGTTGATTTGCTCTACCTTTTCTAAAATCTGTTTAAGATCACTCTCTGGCAACAGATTGACTACTGATGTATCGGCGCTCACAGGAAAGTCACCCTTACTAGCTATAACAGTAATTTTATAAGCATTCCCATATTGCAATTCTCTTTGCTCTTTAGGATATAGCAGTGTGGCGGTTTTTACTTCTTTTTCCCAGTTCACACCGTTACCCTCGACCATTACTGTGTAATTATCAGCTCCAGCGACAGAATACCAAGAGATTACTGGACGAGAATTTAAAATCGAACTGCCATAGGGACTAATTACCGTTGGTGTACCGTTCTCATCACCTGGGCCTTTAGTTTTTGGACATTTATTTCGAGTGGCAGGTGTACATTGCCTTTTTACTGGTTGTGGTACACATTTATCAGGTGTATTTGAGATAGAGCCACTTGGTAAATCTAAAAATTTTAGATTCAAGTAGCACAAAATCTTAACTGTCCTTCCATTCGCTACTTGAAGTTTGTCTCCCTTACAAAGTTTGCTTCCTGCTCGCCAGTCAAGATCGTTATCGTTGACAACTCTGGCAATAAAATCACACTTTCGCTCTAGTGAATTTAATGAATTGCGTCTTGCTATTGGCTGGGGTTTGGCCAATACACTATTCTGATTAAAAAAAAGAATTATTGACGCGATCGCTGCAATTTGAAACCTGAAAAAATTTTTCTCTAATCCATTATTTGGTTTGGATACGGAGGCATTTAGCATTGAAATTATTTCTGTAGTTAATTGCTAGCTATTAGCATATAGTATTTTAATAGCAAAAGAAACTTTTAGACCGTAATGTTAGGTTAATATTCTCTAAAAACACGCTCTAATACTCGCTCTCTCCATTTTTGAACCTCTGGCAGACTTGAATTTAATATTAAACAAAATTCCCAATACATTTTAGCTTCGCTTCTTATGTTCAATGCTTCTTGCACTTGTGCTAGTAAGCAATAAGCATCTGTTCGCTCTGGATCTAGTTCCGTTGACTTCTGTAGATTAGTTTTAGCTTCAGCGTAACGCTTTTGTTCTAAGAGCGCCCAGCCCAAATTCTTGTACAACGAAGCCTGTACTTCGATATCTTTACCTTTTTGTAACCCTTGCAAAGCTAAGGCTTCTGCTGCACTATAATCACCTATTATATTCTTCAACCTTGATAGATTATTAACTGCTGGAATTGCTTGTTCACTACTTTGTATAGCCAATTTATATTGTTGCTCTGCTAAATCATATTTTCCGTGGTCATCGTAAAAGCTTCCCAGTCCATAACGAGCTTCCCACATATCAGGTTGTAATTTGAAAATTATTTTATAAGTATTCTCAATACAGTTTAAATCATACATTTGTTGACAGATTAATGCCAAATTATTATAAGCACTCACATTTTTAGGGTTAAATTTGATAGCTAATTCATAATTTTTTCTAGCAATTTCAGGTTTATCTTCGTGACTGTCCCCTTGGTCGAAGTAGAATTCTGATACTGAATAAGTTAAATTAGAATTATATTTAATCGCTGTGTTAAAGTCTGACTCAGCATCTATAAATCGATTTTCTTTGTGAGCTTTCTTCCCTTGATTTAGGTAATTGTTGGCTATCACAGGTAACGATGCATATCCCAGGGCAACAAGGGTTAAAGCAAACGTGATACTTGCACTGATTAGAAATAGCTTCGATTTAACTATTCGATTGATCTTTGATTTAAATGGTAAACCCTCCAATCGCTGCAAAATTACTCGCGTAGTTTGCGGACGTTGCCCTGGTAAGGGAGCCATTAAATCTTCGATAAAATCAGCAAAGGGTCTGTCAATCTGTTGAGCCTTGTCTCGCCAAATTAAATTTCCTGTACTCTTATCTGTTGGCAGACGAATCAGTGACGTGCCACTAACTAAATGTACTAGGGTTCGCCCTAAAGCATAAAAATCTGATTGGGGTACTGCTTGACCATTTACTTGCTCCAAAGGGGTATAACGAGGTGTGACAACAGATGTAATTTCATATACTCCTCCCCTGCCTGTACTAGTTCCCCCACTTCCACTAACTTTCGCCAGGTAGGTGTCAGTTACTCGCCGTGCTGTACCAAAATCAACTAATGCCAGCTGACCATTTGGCTGAAGAACTATATTAGAAGGTTTAATATCTCGATGAAAAAAATTAGAGCGGTGTACTGTATCAAGGATTTCAACTAACTGCTTAAGCCATTCTAATGCTAGAGATTGTGAAATTTTTCCATTAAATTTTATCCACTGTTCTAGGTTCTGTCCCTCAAATTTATCCATTACTAAGCAATGTAAGATTAAAAGACTATTGTTCGGAACAAAAGTAAAATAGTCATCTAAAGTACTGCGAGGAATTTTTGGGTGTCGAATTAGTTGCAAAGTGAGAGATTCCCGCTTGATTAACTCTACAAGGTTAGGTGTGTTCCATCTCAGAACTTTCATAACTCGTTGTTCACGAACTGGATGCCACTTAGTACCAGCGTCATCTACTTCAAAAACATCAAAGTAGTTATACGGATTGTCTGTGAGCGCTTTTAACGGTTTTAGCAAGCGAATACGGTTCTTAATCAGCAGTGAAGTACCACAAGAGAGGCATATTTCAGCATCGTCAGTATTTTGACGGTGAGTACATAGGGGATTAATACAGTAACTCACCAGACTTTCTTGCCTCCTCCCCTGAGTTTAAAGTATGAACAATTACATAGGAAATCCTGATTTTGTGTACGTATATTCATAACCTTCAGTTTTATGTATTATTTACTAGTACACTGTGGCGTAAGTTTGCCTCCCTTTAACAAGTTGCTCTGAGCAACTTGTCTTAACTGAGATGGTAGTTGGATTTACGGAGTGCTGTACTAGTCTGATCCCTTAAGACTTCATATCTGTGTAATGTAAAGAATTATGAACAAAAAACAAGTATCAGAGAGGTGCAGTACAATTTTTACTGAAACTAGTTTTAATCTACAAGAAACCCTTATAGACATTTAATACATCAATATAACTAAAAAGACATGGATTTTAGTGCTGAATCAAGACTTAAGTCTACTACCCCTTCCCCTGTTCTTCCACAAGAACAGGCAATTTTAGGGCAAAGATTTTCAGCAACCGTAACCTTTGAAGAAGCTTTGGCTGTAGTAGACAACTTAGTATTAGCCAAAAGACGCAAACGCTTGTGTCCGCCAGAGATTCTTGTTATTAAAGCAGCTTGGGATGGAAAAGAGTATAAGGATGTAGCAAGCAATTCGACTTACAGTCTTAACTACTTGCAACGGCGAGTTGCCTCTCCCTTGTGGAATATGCTTTCAACAACAATTGGAGATGGCGAACGAGTTGAAAAACAAAACTTGCGGTATTTTTTAGAACTAGTAACAAAGAAGTATCAGTTTCCAGATGCTATACATGAAGAACAAACATACCCCGCTAATAATCGGATACAAGTCATTGGGAGTAAATCACCTGATGTGTCCAGTTTTTATGGTCGTGTACAAGAACTAATACATTTAAAAGAGTTAGCAAGAAAGCAGAGATGCATATTGCTAGTAGGGGTAGCAGGAATTGGCAAAAGCGCATTAGCAGCAAAACTATTAGAAGAACTTAGTTTCGAGTCTCAACCTAGATTTGATTGTTTAATCTGGAAATCGGTGGCCTACGCACCATTAGTTCAAGACTTAGTAGCTGATTTGATAGAGTTAATCCAACCTACGGAAATATCTTCAAGCTTGCCTCAGCATAGACAGTCCATGACTTCGATGTTGATCAAGCAGATGCAATCACGTCGCTGCTTGCTGGTATTAGATGCTTCTGAAGCTTTATTTCAAACAAGTAACTTTCAGCATCGACGAGACTATGGATTATTTTTTCGTCGCTTAACAGAGGAGCTATGTCAAAGCTGCGTAATCATAACTAGTCGAGTTTTTCCTGATGAGCTTGAGAGTCTGATAGCAGCTGAATTACCTATTGATTTTCTTAGAATTGAAGGGTTAGAGGCAGATGCTGCGTTACAACTATTATCTAGCAAAGGATTAAAAGATAAAGAAAAATGCAATGATTTAATCACAACTTATAGGGGGAATCCTTCAGAATTAAAAGCAGTAGTTAATCGAATCCATCACTTCTTTGCAGGTAGCACAGAAAAATTTTTTGAAAACCCAACTACATTAGTTAGTGACCAGTTTCAACAAATGCTCAATCATGTATTTAGTCAAGTTTTGAGCAAAATTCAGAAGCGAATTATGATTTATTTAACAGAGGAAGTAACTTTAAATTCACAATATGTTGGCTTTTCTAAACTATTAAATAACATAAATACTGATCTGCAAACGTCAGTTTCCAAATTTGAGCTAATTAAGGCATTAGAAGTACTTGAAAAGCACTCATTAATTGAAACTATTAAAGACCCTATTACAGAAGAAATCAGCTTTAATTTAGAACCAGTGGTGAAGAAATATATTAAAACAGATCCACAAGGATGGGTATACACATCCAACGCTTCAGACAATTTAACGATGCCTACGGGGGCAAGCTACGCATCATAACAGAGGTATCCATGATTACAGTCAAACTAGGTTTTACCACAAAAATAAACGAACTTCCTCAAGCCAAGATACTGGAGAATAGCTGGCAACAGTTTGATATTGACTGCAACGGACGAATCATTTCTGTTACAGTCAAACCCAAAGTTTGGAAGAAATTGACTGACGCGCAAGCAGACAATCGGTTCGTATTGGATGAACCCAATATCCAAGTTTTCGAGCGCAAGCCTAAACCAGAGGCAACAGCCACGACTGGTGCTACTTGAGCCAGGGTAATCACACCCTACACAGAGGTGCTACCAACCCTCGATTACCCTTAAAACAATCCTTAACAAACGTGGAGGTCAAAAGTAAAAATCAAAACGATGCTAGATACCAGAAGTTCTGTAGAATCAAAACTAACAATAAATGGAGGGAAATATACAACATCACCAAAAACTTAAAGGACAAATGCCACTACGGAGTAGGCGTTTTGTCCCACACTTAAAAATAGAATAACCTCAGAAGGGGGTTATCTCACGAAAGCCAAAGCAGTGGTATTTAAAGTTTGCCGACTTGATCCCACTGACTGGTCAAACGAGATTGAATCCGCGTTACTTCTCCTATTATACGAAAAGCCAGACGAAACGCACCAGTTTTGTGTGGCAGTTTTGGCTGTCGAAATTCAGAAGTTTCTGTAAAGTTAAGTTTCGTTAAGAAATCTTCCGAATTTTGTAGTTAACAGCAGTAGTAGCGCGAAGAACAGTTACCAGTTATCAGTTATCAGTTGGGAGTAGAGTCCTTGATAACTGTTGACTGTTAACTGATCCAACCCCCTTTGAGAGCTTGTCAACCGAGTTATCAGGGGAAAATATTGTGATTAAAAATGAATGCCCCAGGAGCGCAATATTAGAGCGCATGGGATATGTAGCGATCGCCGAGCAGATATGCGGTGTGTTTTGGAGGAATTTCAGAACTCTCAAACTATATGGAGAGAGAAATATTACTGAGAGAGCAGTTTTTTTCACAAATGGCACAGTCAACGAAGAAAGCCAACTGCTGCTCAAAAAAGAGGAATTAGCTTATCGTGTGCATTCGCTGTTGACACGAATGGTGCGCCATAATATTCGTGCATCGTGGCTAGGGTGGGGGTACGTATGATGCTAACAGAAACGATACAACCAACATCAGCACAAGATTACGATGTACTCAATACCAGTATCAAAGACACCTTCGCTGCCATAGACCGACTTGAGTTGCAAGCAATAGAACAAATTCGTGTCATGCGTGACCAGCAACTTTACACAGTCGCTGGCTACAAAAACTTTGAAAAATACTGCCAAGGCGAATTACATATATATGGTGGCTATCGGCGGATAAATCAACTCTTAGGGGTATTAATTGTAATCAGAGCGGCTGGGGAATTGGGGTCACATATTAAAAATGAACGCCAAGCCCGTCCTCTCTTGCGGCTAGCTAAAGAACCAGAAAAACTTCATTTAGCTATCACACTGGCTCTTGAATCAAATCCAAACCCCAGTGAATCAGATTTTGCGGTTGCGGCTAGTAAAGTTGCTCCCAATCTCAGACGAAAAAAGCAATCAACTTTGTCACCAATGGTTGGCAAAATTGAGGAACCATTGGTTCCCAAAAAAGCCCAAGTCACAGTTTCATCACCATCACATCCTCGTTATCGGGAATCGGGAGTGATTTATGCAGACCCACCGAATCGGTCACAGCAGATTGTCACTTTCGCTGACGGCGAGAGAATGTTGATCAACAATGCTGATTTAAATCACACAATTGTGACATTTTCTAACTCGCCGACTTCCCCCAAAGAATACTCAGAAGCGATCTGTTCACTAAAACAACAGCACAAAATTGAACTAGAGCGCCTAGAGAAAGATTTGAGGATTGGATTGCTAAT
>NZ_JAIVFV010000025.1 GCF_020829445.1 Nostoc sp. CHAB 5836 | reverse complement strand
ATCCCGTTGTGAAAAGGCAGTCAAAATCAACACCTAATAAACAAAAAGCCGCGTAAATTTTCTTAGGCTTTAGGCGTTTAACTCAGTTGGACTCAGTTTGAAAAATAACTGGGGTAATTTATGATGCGTAGATTGTAAGTTCGCGTAAATCAAACGCGAACACTTCTTTTTTGTCCAAAGTCCAATCTATTAAGAGGATGTTTTCAAAGCATTTTGACTGTATTTTTGCACTTGTTGATAGCCGCAGGGCACCATATCTCCAGGTGCCGTACACGAGAGCTTTAACGCACCCGACAATTTAAGGTTTACTTTATAAATGGTCTCTAAGACGTAGGTATCACTATGTAATTTGATAATTAATTTCAAGTCAGAATATTTCCTTTGGTTGATGTGGATTATATGGGAAATTTGGGAAGTTAATAAATAAGTTTGCTTAGGGATGGAAAACAATGCGTTCGATAAACATTGGTTTGACCGAAGAACAGCGTCAAGGTGTAATTAATTTGTTGAATCAAGATTTAGCAGATGCTTATTTACTGTTGGTTAAAACCAAAAAATACCATTGGGATGTCGTTGGGCCTCAGTTCCGCTCTTTGCACCAGCTTTGGGAAGAACACTACCAAAAGCTAACTCTAAATATTGATGCTTTGGCAGAGCGGGTTCGTACTTTGGGCGGTTTTCCAGTTGGTACATTGGAGGGATTCCTCAAACTTGCTACCCTCAAGGAACACGCTGGTAATGTGCCCACAGCAACAGGGATGGTTGCTAATCTAGTGGATGATCACGAGCAGATTATTCGTAACTTAAGAGACCATGTGGATCAGTCTGGTGAAGAGTTCCACGATCAGGGAACTGCTGACTTTCTGACTGGACTGCTAGAAGAACATGAGCAAATAGCTTGGATGCTGCGTTCATTTATTGAAGGGGAAGCACTAGATCCAGATGGTAGACAGCCAGCAGAAAAGGCTAAGACTCCTGTAGGGGTGTAGCTCTAACCGTAGGTGTCAACTTAACGTAAAAGCTATGTCCCGCAAGGAACTGAAGTTCCTTGCTAATAGCGAAAGTCATCTGAGAGATGACTAAATATAGCCAAAAATCTTTAGTCTACTTTTAGCTTAAGTTGACACTAATAAGCTCTAACGTCTAAATCAACCTAAGTACGTTGGTGCAAAAAAGTCAAGTATGTTACGAAAAGTAAATAAGCTTAAAACCTTGACTAATGACAAATGACCAATGACAAATGACAGCCATCACCAGTTATCTTTAATTGCACCGACCTACTTAGATCACCATATCCATTGCAAAAACAACATAATACAAGGAGTATTTAAGTAAATGCCAGAAGTGTATAAAGCAGAACGTACTATATCTGCTGTATTTAAAGACCAGAAGCAAATTGATGATGTGATTCGACGTTTACTAGACAGGGGTGTGCCTAGAGATCATATTTCGGTCATGGGCAGAAATTTTCAGTCAGAAACTAGAATTGCTGGCTTTATTAGTAAAAAAGATGTGATTTTGGGAGGTTTGAGAACGGGAGCAGTTTTTGGTTCCCTGTTTGGTTCCTTTCTGAGCTTGCTTACTGGTGTAGGCGTACTGTTTATTCCTTTTGTCGGGCCAATTGTGGCAGCAGGGCCTATTGGTGCGGTGTTGTTGGGGGCTGCTAGTGGAGCGATCGCAGGTAGTGCAGGTGCTGGTCTAGTATCGGTTCTAACTACTTTAGGGATGCCAGAAGATAAGGCGACTATCTACCAAACCCGCTTACAAGCTGGCGAGTTCTTATTGATGGCAGAAGTTCCGGGCGATCGCTCTGGCGAATTTCAATTGCTGCTCGAAAGTGCTGGTGCTGAAGAAATTAACACTATTGAAAAAACTTTTGCTCGTCCTTGTCCTGGACAGTGCAACAGTCCACAAGACTTATCTCCTGAAGTTCGCACTCATCTTTCTGATGAAGCTCAACGCACATTCATTGAGCGCTATAATTCTGTACTCAATGACAGAGGTGACGAGTTCACTGCTGAACAAGCTGCTTGGGAAACTGTTCATGAGCAGTATGATGAAGATGCAAATGGTGTCTGGTCAAAAGCCAAGGTTAAAGCTTAAACTACTGGGCATCAGCAATTATATATCTTTGGGTGCTGTTGGTAATTAGTAATCATATTATAGCGCTTCTCGCTTGGATGCAATACAGTTTGACCTCTCTCCAAACCTCTCTCCTAAAAGGAGAGAGGCTTTGAATATTACTCCCCTTCCCTTGTAGGGAAGGGGCTGGGGGTTAGGTGTGTATTCCATGCAATTGAGAACCGCTATAGACATAGGAGTGACATTGAATGTAGAGACGTAGCAGTGCGAATGTAGAGACGTAGCAGTGCTACGTCTCTACAACGTTTCTGGGTAACGCATATTTAATTTGTCAAGATATGTAATTATAACCATAATAAAAAGCGGAAGATCAGGCGAAACTCTGTATGCTGACATTTACCCAACTTAAACCACCTAATGGCGATGCCGCAGTTAGTTTTACTTTGGCGCTAACAGCAGAAGAACGTACCCGTAGTCGTCATCGCTTTGAAACGGCAGATGGTATGGTTGTGTTTTTACATTTATCCAGAGGAACTGTCTTACACGATGGCGATATTTTGCAAGAAGAAACTCACAGCAGTTTAATCAGAATTACTGCCAAACCAGAAGTAGTGCTGACTGCTTTTGCCCAAACACCACTTTTATTATTACGAGCGGCATATCATCTAGGAAATCGCCATGTACCTGTAGAAATTACCTCAACTTATTTACGCTTGTCCTCAGATTCTGTTTTACGCACGATGTTGGAACAACTAGGGTTAGAAGTTAAAGAGGAAATTTTACCGTTTCAGCCAGAATTAGGAGCTTATGGACAATACCATCATGCTCACTGATCGCCATCTTTTAAGTATTTTGCAGTTGGCTAGCCCTGCTTTGCCTGTGGGAGCATATAGTTATTCTGAAGGCTTAGAAATGCTGGTGGAAAATGGTACGATCGCTAGCCCGTCACATCTCAAACATTGGCTAGAAGCAGAGTTGCTCTACGGGGCAATTCGGTTAGAGGCGGCGGTGATGGTACGATCGCAGCAAGCTGCAAAAATGGGTGATGTTGAGTCCCTATGCCGTTGGAATCTCTGGTTATCCGCAGCTAGGGAAACAGAAGAATTACGCGCCTCTAGTTGGCAGATGGGGCGATCGCTCATGCAATTACTTGGTAAACTAGAACCGCAGATTATGCCTATTGCTAATGCTGTAGGTAATCCTTGCAATTATGCGATCGCTTTTGGCATTGCCGTTGCCCATTGGCAAATCAGTATCAAAGCGGCGTTACTAGGATATCTCCATAGTTGGGCAAGTAATTTGATTACTGCGGGCATAAAACTTATCCCCCTTGGACAAACAGCAGGACAGCAGTTATTACTAGATTTACAATCATTATTTAGCGCTGCGGCATCAGAAATTCTCGCACTGGAGGATGATCAACTCGCCTGTTGTAGTTGGGGTTTGTCACTAGCAAGTATGCAGCATGAAACCCAGTATACAAGATTGTTTAGGAGTTAGTCATTGGTCATTATTCATCTGGTGAAAAACTAAGAATTAATAACCATGTATAGGGGTTCTCGGCAAGCGTGAAGTACAATTTTGACCTCTCTCCAAACCTCTCTCCTAAAAGGAGAGAGGCAATGAAATTCTTCCCCCTTCCCGCAACGGGTTGGGGGTTAGGGCGTTAGGTCTATTTCCTCCCCCTGTACCTGACCAGATTGAAAACGGCTATACCAAGGAAAAGTGACAAAGGACAAAGGACAAATGACAAATGACAATAAATGCATTTAGAGTAGGAGTTGCTGGCCCAGTGGGTTCAGGTAAGACAGCTTTGGTGGATGCTTTGTGCAAGGGATTGCGTGAGCAGTATCAGATTGCGGTGGTGACGAATGATATTTATACTCAGGAGGATGCTCAGTTTTTAGTGCGTTCTCAGGCGTTGGCAAGCGATCGCATTTTGGGTGTAGAAACTGGTGGTTGTCCCCATACTGCTATCCGCGAAGATGCTTCGATGAATTTGGCGGCAATTGAACAGTTAGAAGAACGTTTTATCGATTTAGATTTGGTATTTTTGGAAAGTGGCGGTGATAATTTAGCTGCTACCTTTAGTCCCGAATTGGTGGATTTAACAATTTACGTCATCGATGTTGCGGCTGGTGATAAAATTCCCCGCAAGGGCGGCCCTGGTATTACTAAATCCGATTTGTTAGTGATTAATAAAACTGATCTAGCGCCTTATGTTGGTGCAGATTTAAGTGTGATGGAACGAGATGCAAAAAAAATGCGTGGCGATAAACCTTTTATTTTTACTAATTTAAAAACTCAGTCTGGACTTGCAGATGTAATTAATTTTGTTTGCACAAATATCTGTTGAAAAAGAATTCACCAAGTCATATCACGTCCCCTTAATTGCTTATTAAAAGGACTTCCAAATAAAAAAATACTCAACTAGTTATTGTGGGGTGGGCGACACGAGAGCCCATACACAAGGGCGGGCGAGACGCCCACCCCACAAGATTGGGTAATTTATTTCTTGGAAGTCCCAAACCCGAAGAACCCCACCCCGCCAAAGCTTTGCTTTGTCTCCCCTCCCCGCTTGCGGGGAGGCGTTGGGGGTGGGGTGCAATGACTGTGGGAATCGTAACTAATTATGCGGAGCATGATATCAGAATCAAGACAAGTGACATACTCCTACACTGACTGCAAGCAGTACAGTGTAGGCTTCTCACCCAATCCGGCTACTGCTTAGGAGGCGATGAGCTTTATTAAAGAGACGGAATGCCCTGCCGCCCCTAGTTATTAATCTTAACTTAGATTTGCTCGTTTCCTCCATATCTCCCTCCCTCGCTGTCGCATTGGTCGGGAGACTGTCGTCAACTCGCTCGCAATTCATCTCAACGCCTCCCTATCGGGTAGGCGTGAGGCTTCTTGCTTTTCTAGCTAAATCTGCATATTGAGTGCAATACAGTTGGGTTAAGCATTTCTTCCTTCTCTCTTCTCTTCCTTTGCGGACTTTGCGGCCAACTCTTACGAGACGCTGCGCGAATGCTGTTCGTTAACAAAATTGACTTTAACAAAGAGTTTTAGCCTTAACTGAACTGTATTGATATTTAGTGGGAGTGCAAAAACGCCGTTTATTCAGACGTTAGCGAAGTCGCTATGCGCCACTTGTAGAGAATGCAGCATGAATTCTGTTTCTACAAAGCCTTCAGATGACGAATTCGCACCCGTTCAGCACTACCAGTAGGAATCGCAGCAATTAATTTTTGCGTGTATTCCTCTTTGGGTTCTTGGTAAATGCTTTCGGCTGTCCCTTCTTCAACAATTTGACCGCGATTCATGACTAAAATGCGATCGCTCATAAATTTCACTACACTTAAATCGTGAGAAATAAAGATATAAGTAAGCTGAAAGTCTGACTGTAATTCTTTGAGAAGATTTAATACCTGCGCCTGTACGGAAACATCCAGCGCTGAAACTGATTCATCGCAAATGATAAATTTAGGATTTAATGCCAAAGAACGGGCTATGCAAATTCGCTGGCGTTGACCGCCAGAAAACTGATGAGGATAGCGGTTAATCGCATCTGCACTCAACCCTACCCGTTCTAGAAGTTCGGCTACTCGCACTCGTCGTTGTTGCTTTGTTTTCCCAACGGCGTGAATTAACAATGGTTCCATCACCGCATCGCCAACCTTCATCCGTGGGTCAAGGGAACTGAAAGGGTTTTGGAAGACTATTTGCATTTCCCGCCGCAATTTTTGCAACGGTTCTCCTTTGAGGCTAGTAATATCTTGTTTTTCAAAGATAATCTGACCACTCATCGGTTCAATTAATCGCAGCAAGGTTCTGCCAAGGGTGGTTTTACCACAACCAGATTCTCCCACTAAACCTAGTGTTTCTCCTGGTTTGACATCAAAGGAAACGCCATTAACTGCCATATTATAGCGTTTTGTACCACCAAACACCCCGGGCACTGGAAAACCAACTTTTAGGTTGCGGATTTGCAGCAGGGGTTCCAAGTCATTGAAGTTTGCCAATCTTGCAGCAATCTCTTCAGTGGTGACTTCTGTGGGTTGTGCAGGTTCTTTCGCCTGAATTACTATTTGTCCCGTTGATGTCTCTTCTGCACTCATGTAATCGAAAACGGTGAGTAATTTTTGGGGGCGGCGGTTGAGTGTGGGGCGACAAGCTATCAAACCTTTAGTATAGGGATGTTGGGGACTGCTAAAAATTTGCTCAGAAGCACCAGACTCGACAACTTTGCCTTTATACATCACCGCTACTTGGTCAGCAATTTCCGAAATTAGCCCCAAGTCGTGGGTAATGAAAATCATTGCCATATTACGGCTTTGCTGCAATTCTCGGATTAACTCCAAAATAGTCGCTTGCACTGTCACATCCAAGGCTGTGGTTGGTTCATCGGCAATTAAGATTAATGGGTTGCAAGAAATTGCCATTGCAATCATCACCCGTTGCAACTGACCCCCAGAAAGTTGATGGGGGTAGCGTTCCAGCATGGCTTCTTTGTGTTCTTTAACCAACTGTGCCAATTTTGGTGCATCTGGTTTGGGTGACTTGCTGTTGGTTTGATGCCAAGTTTCGGTATACTGCTGCTGGAGTTCTTCATCGCTAGGTAGAAGTTTCACCTCTTGTAGACCTGCGATCGCAATTTGTCGTGCTTGGGATGCTGACACCTTTTGATGCCGCATAATCGCTTCTGTTAGCTGAAACCCAATGTCATAAACCGGATTAAGCGAACTCATCGGTTCTTGGAAAATCATGGCGATGTCGCCACCCCGGTGTAACTGCATTTGCTCAGGAGGCAATTTTACCAAATCGATGGGGTTGCCATTCTCCTGCGGACGAAACCAGATTTCACCGCCAGTAACTATACCGGGAGTCTGCAATAAACCCATCACAGCTAAGGCTGTCACTGATTTACCACTCCCCGATTCTCCTACTATTCCCAGAGTTTCACCTCGATGCAGCCTAAAAGAAATACCATCCAAAGCTCTGACGACATTGCCATCACTGGGAAATTCAACTTGTAGGTTGCGAACCTCTAGGACAGTCTCTCTCATAGGAGTTGGGTATGAATCTTAACTTAAAATTATTTGGATTTTAACACTGTAGGTGGGGGACTTAAACGAGCGAGATAAATAGATCACTGATAACTGTTTACTGTTCACTGTTCCCTCTTAAAAGTCCTGCTTTGGCTACACCCGTTGCAGACATCGCACTCCTCATAATCCTTACCCAGAATATATTTCGGGCTTTTTTGTGTGTTTTTTATCGGTTTAAGGAGCGATCGCCACTCTTAGTACAATATTTCATAAATTCGTAGCGAATTCTCTTTGCGTTCCTACCCTGCGGGAAGGCGAAGCGCCTATGCGCTTCCCTTTGCGCCCCTACCCTGCGGGAAGGCGTTCGCGAGTGCGTCTCCAAGAGTTGCGCCTATGCGTTTAAATTTCAACTTAATTTACTTGATACAACTAATTTTCAACCTTCACTGATGACAATCATCATACTTATTTGCTCTCAGTGACTTCTTCGCAGTCAGACTATAATCATAAGTTAATAATTAGTTTTTGTTCAAAAAAAATTAATTATTTGATAATTTACACAGCCTTATTCAAAAGGACTGATAAAGCATTGAAGGTTAATATAAGACTCCTGCTTGATTTTTGGACAAAACTCAGCACACCTTTATTTCTTTTTGCCTGTTTCCCATTCGCTGTTAAGAGTTCCCTCTCTATGGCAGGCATTGAGTAATCAAATCGGATTCCTATAATTGCTTATTCTTTATCTGGTAGGCATTTTTTAAATGGCCTATGATTGGGATATACTAACGAAAACAGAGCATCATTTACACCAAACAAAGTGAGGTATTATGAGAGAACAAGTGGAAGTTATTAAACTTAGCGGTAATTTAAACGCTACAACTTCACAAGACTTTCGCCAAAATGTCACTGATCTTCTAGAAAGTGGTGCAAAAATTGTATTAGTTGATTTTAAAGATGTCACCTTTATGGATAGTTCCGGTTTGGGAGCTTTAGTCTTAGCTTTTAAAACTTTGCGGGCAGCAGATACTCAGCTTGTTCTCTGCTCAATTAATGAGCAAGTCAGGATATTATTTGAACTGACTAATATGGATAAAGTATTTGAAATATTCCCTAGTCAAGATGCATTTAATCAGGTTGTAGTCTCCAAGATGTAATTAATCAAACTTCATTTGTAAAATAGATAAGTCATCATCAAAAGCATCTTTGGAGTTCAGAGCAATTAAATAACTCAGTACTTGATCAAGTTGGCAATCAACAGGATGTTGTAAGCTAACTAGTAGCTGAATAAAAGCATCCAAACTCCAAAGAGTGCCATCTGATTTAGTGATTTCATAAGCGCCGTCACTAAAAATGTAAAGTGTACTGAATTTTTCAATATTGCAAAATCCATCAACATATTTTGCCTCTGGAAACATTCCAACCGGCATACCAGAGGTTTTCAAGAGTTGAACTTCAGACTTCCTTGGAGATGTGCCAGTTACTAAAACTGCTGGCGGATGACCTGCACTAGCATAAATTAACTGGCGGTTGGTTCGGTTGTAAACACCGTACCAAATCGTAAAATATTTATCATTTTGATAATTCATCTGAAAGGTATCATTCAAAGCCTTCAACACATCACTAGGTTGATAATAATTCAGACTTTTGAGCGCACGGGAACGCAGCAGATTTAGCACGGAAACAGAGGGAAGAGTAGCTTTGAGTCCATGTCCGGCAGTATCAAGTAAGTAAATTGCCAGATAATCGTCATTGAGCCAATAGTAATCAAAACAGTCACCGCCTAATTGTCGCGAGGGAATGAATCGGAAATTTATATTGAAGGGTTCGGCCATGGAAAGAGGTAGAAGCGATCGCACATATTCTGCGGCTTCTGACATTTCTGATTCTAAAAGCAACTTTTGAGCCTGTAAATCTCTACTCAACTGATGCAGGCGTAATCCCGCCCTTACTCGTGCTTGTAATTCATTGTGTTCAATAGGTTTGGAAATAAAATCATCAGCACCAGCATCTAAACCTTTGACGCAATCGGCAACGGAATCTAAGGATGTTAATAAAATAAAGAATGTGGTAGAAAATTTGGGGTTTGCCTTAATGCGATGGCAAACTTCCAGTCCGGTCAAACCTGGCATGATCCAATCACAAATAATCAGTCCTGGACGGTAAGCTAGTGCCTTTTCTATTCCTTCTTCGCCGCTACTGGCAGTAACTACCTCATAACCCTGTTTTTCCAACATCCTTTTCAGGAGTATTTTTATTGAATAGTCATCATCAATTACTAGTATTTGAAACATAGAAAGTTGTAGGAAACACTCATTAATAATTAATTTTCTGTAAAAATATCAAAAAAAATAAGATATGGACTAATTAGCCAGTAAAATTATCTAAATAATTCTACTGACTAATTTCTCTTTTTAGGTTGAATTTATGACTGTTAAACAGTCATAAAACATTATGGCGCTGCCAGGGGATTTAGCCACAAGAGAATGTTGCTTTTTAGCTGGTTTAAGTCGCGGTATGCTTCTTGTTTGAACCATTGCCCTAAAGCATCAAAGGGAGTGAAAGATGTTCCAGTTTGCCATTTAATATCTTGACCTAGAGGTGTTGTATGAGTTCCTGGTAAAGTTTGTGCTGTCACCATCTGATCAAAACGTTCTTGTAAAATTTTGGTTAAAGCTACCGATTGATCAATGGTGTCATTACTAAATTTTATTAATAAATTGCGCCGGATATTGTAACGCTCTTGGACAAGCTTGTTAGTTTCCAACGGGGAGGGGGTAAACTCGATTTTCCAAGTAGAATTGAACTGTTCTACTAGGGGGATAGCTTCTTTAGCGGCGTAGTTGTTGAAGGATATTAAAATATTACCTGCACGTTCTACTTCAAAGAGACTACCAATCAGCAAGTGAAGTTTACAGCCCATGCTGTGTCCAATGCCGTAGATTGGGAAATAAAGCTTGCGTAATGTGCCAGAGTCATGTAGGCGTTCGAGGGTGCGGTCAAAGTTTAGCAGCACGGATTTTGCGATCGCAGTATGATCCAATGTATTGACAAAAGGTGTAGCAATTACAACATAACCTTTACTCGCTAGTTGTTCCAGTAACCAGCGATAAGTAATGTGGGGTGCAGTGGCGACAAATGCACCTCCTAAAAAATGGATGATACCGATGGGATTTCGGGGAATGATTACCCAGTTACCTCTGACTTCTTTCCAGTCCATGTAGATGAGCGATCGCTTTCTTGATATTCTTTATGTTAGACCGGGGATCGCAACCGTGGGAAGGATTATGGAAAAAGCCATTGCGGATGTCTGGTCACTAGGTTAAAAACCAACCCACCAAGCAATACGGTTCGGTTAAGATCCCCACGTCTACAGCGACCCCCTTAAAAAGGGGATAAATAGGACGAAAAGCCCCCCTTTTTTAAGCTACGGTGTATACACAAGTGACTTATTTTGCTCAAAGCGCTCTCAGACCTAACAAGAACAGCCCCAACCCTTGTAGCGTTGGGGAGTCAATCTTCAAAGCCCCTCTCCGCTTCGGAGAGGGGTTTGGGGAGAGGTCTACCGACTTGTGTATACACGGTAGCTTTTTTAAGGGGGGATCTCCGAGAACCAAACATACTAACCGAACCCTATTGACCCACCCAGAAGCCTCTATCAGCCCCATACTGAAAATAAATTTATTTGCTCTGCATCCTTTTGTGTTTCGGTCAACTAAAGCATTTTTTCTAAGAATTGCTTGGCCCTTTGGGACTGAGGATTTTGAAAAAACTTGTCGGGAGTGGTATCTTCTGCTAAAGTCCCTTGATCAAGAAACATAATTCGACTAGCCACAACTCTAGCAAATCCCATTTCATGGGTGACAATCGCCATCGTTATCCCTGTTTGAGCTAAATCTTGTATCACTTGAAGCACATCTTTGACCATTTCTGGATCTAAAGCAGAGGTGGGTTCATCAAATAAAATCATCTCTGGTGACATTGCCAAAGTGCGGGCTATAGCTACCCTTTGTTTCTGTCCCCCTGATAGTTTGGATGGAAAAACATCTGCTTTTTCTTCCAAGCCCACCTTTGTTAATAACTCCATCCCTTTCTTTTCGGCTAACTTCCTCTCTACTCCTTTCACCTTAATTGGAGCATAGGTGACATTTTGCAACACTGTCATGTGGGGAAATAGATTAAAGTGTTGAAACACCATCACCAGCTGTTGACGAACCTGAGCAATCTTGACCTTGGGATGAGTGATTTCTTGCTCTTGAAAATAAATTCTGCCTTTAGTCGGGCGTTCTAACAAGTTCAGACACCGTAGAAAAGTAGATTTACCCGAACCAGAAGGGCCAAGAATAGCAACAACTTCCCCTTGGTGAATCTCCGTAGAAATATCTTTGAGTACGTCGAGTTTGCCAAAGGATTTACACAAGAATTCTGTCCGAATTACGACTTTACTCACTTTGTCTTAACTTTCTTTCTAAAACGGCTGCACTCCTAGTCAGACCCATAACTAAAATATAGTAGATTAACCCCGCAAACAGCAGAGGTTCAAAATAGATATATTTATTTGCACCAACAATTTGGGCACTGCGTAATATTTCCACTACACCAATTGTTGATACCAAAGCTGAGTCTTTCAACAGTCCAATAGTTTCATTCACCAATGCAGGTAGAATATTCTTCAATGCTTGGGGCAAAATTATATCCCACATCATCAAGCGATAAGGAACACCCATAGACATCGCCGCCTCAGTTTGTCCTTTATCTACTGCTTGAATTCCACCCCGAATGGTTTCTGACATATAAGCCCCAGAGTTGAGGGTAAAAGTTAGCACCCCTGCTTCTAAAGCCGAGATATCATAACCTGTAAGCTGGGGTGTCGCATAGTAAACCAAAGCCAACTGTAACAGCAGAGGCGTGCCTCGAAATACAGAAGTGTAGGCGTTGGCTAGCCAAGTGAGGGGTTTGATACCAGTGATTTTGCACAAAGAAAGAACTGTACCCCAAATTAACCCTAGAAATACGGACAATAGTGTAAACAATAACGTCAAAGGGATGCCTTTGAGCATAAAGGGAATGTCTGGGATAATTCTGGTAAAGTCTAGATTCAGCCCACCTTTAACAGGAGATTCAGCAGAGGTAGCAGTTAAGGTAGTTTGGGAAAACCACTTAGTGACTAATTTTTCTAGTTCTTTTTTCTCCTTCATTTGTTGCAGGACTTTATTAAAAGGTTCTACCAAAGGCGAACCTTTAGGAAAAGCGATCGCCGAGCCACTCACCTCGTCAGAGGGAATAACGTTAAACTCTAAATCTGTGTTGGCTTGGGCAAATCCTCTAGCAACAGTATCTTCAACAATTGCTGCATCAATTCGCCCCGACTTGATTTCCTGAATTATTTCTGGGACTCGATTGAGTTGTTTTAGCTCAATCCCTCTAACTTTTTGGGCAATTTTTTGAGCATTTTGCTCTTGGATAGTCCCCAGTTGTACTCCGACTTTTTTAAAAGCTAGGTCTTGGATCTGTTTGAGATTGCGATTTTTGAGAGCGACAATCGTATCTTTTGCTTGGTAATAAATAATTGAAAAATCAACATTTTTCTGACGTTCTGGTGTGGGAGTCATCCCAGCCATCACAAAATCAGCCCGCTTCGCTTGCAGTGCCGGAATTAATCCATTAAAATCTGATTCTATTATCTGGAGTTTAAATCCTAGTTCTTGAGCAATAGTCTTGGCAATATCTACATCAAAGCCAACAATTTGCCTGTCTCCCCCCTTGGTATCATAAAACTCATAAGGTGGATAATCGGGGGAAGTAATCATCGTCAGCGTGTCTTTGCCTAAAGATGAAGCTGCTTTTACAGAATGGCTATAACCTGTGATGATACTAGTTAAAACCATTGTTACAAACAGCATCGTTAATAACCATACTTTTTTTTGATTCATCAACTTGATAATTTCTCTCTTCCTTTAGAGGATGTTTGAAAAGTATTTCACTGTGACTTTAGGCACTTTTAGATCCCCCCTAGGGCGTGTTTTCAAACCTTTCTTTAAGCACCTCAGTCTTTGGAGATCCCCCCAACCCCCCGATAAATTGGGGGGCTTTTAGAGTTTCTTTTTCCCCCCTTCTTAAGGGGGGTTAGGGGGGATCTTTGAGTTTGAAAACACGCCCTAGCCCCCCTTAAAAAGGGGGATCTAAAACGTTTTGTTACCAACAAGAGGACTTTTCAAACATCCTCTTAAGGAGAGAGTTTGAATTTTCCCCCTTCCCGATGCGGGAAGGAGGTTAGGCGGTTAGGTTAATCCTTAGCTTTTGCACATGACCGGAATTGTCAGAGAAATGCTTAACTCAACTGTATTATCCTATATGTCCGATAACTAACGAACTGTTCCCCGCAGGGCTTCAGTATCAATTGGTTTGATCTGGTAAACTAACAGCAGATTCCAAACAATTGCTGCAATCAAAGGTAGTTTGCCAATCAGCTTAACAACTTTAGGCACAGAACTGCGCTCAATCTCTGCAATTTTCAAGTTGTAAGCTGCACAGCGTTGCAGACGTGGAAAAAAGTTGGGATGTTCCGTATTCAACATCACAGGAAAAGCCCGTCCCGCAGTTTCATTAGTGTTGCGGACAACTTCGAGATCAAATTCCGTCGCATCAAGTCCCAGTGATTTGTAGAACCCGGAACGTTCATGAACTGTCAACGTATGGGTAGCAAATACTGATAGCAAGAAAAAGCGACTCCACAGCCTAGCTTTCCAGTTGTTCCACAGTTGCGGTTGCGATCGCAATAATGCTTTGAATATATCCCCGTGGCGGTTTTCGTCCTGACACCAGCTCTCAAAGTAGCGGAAGATAGGGTAAAACTCGTTTTCCGGGTGCTTTTCTAGATGCCTGAAAATAATAATGTAACGCCAGTAACCGATTTTTTCTGAGAGGTAAACGGTGTAAAGTACCCATTCAATCGGGAAAAACGTATAGGTACGGGTTTTAGTAACAGTGGCTAAATCCAGGGAGAGTTTAAAATCGCCCATTGCTTTGTTGAGAAATCCGGCGTGGCGGGCTTCATCACGCGCCATCAGTTGAAATATTTCTGCTAGTAGTGGACTGGGATTTTTCAGCTTGCGGGATAATTCCTTGAATAGCAAGAAGCCAGAAAACTCAGAAATGCAAGACCGTTCCAAATACTCAATAAACGCCTCCCTTGCTTCACCGCTAATGTGTTCCCAAGACTGCTCAAAAGCTTGATCACGAACAAAATGGTGGCGGTTGTAGTCTGTCCGCATTTCTGTCAACATCGCCTGCAACTCCGTTTCCTGAGCAGACAAATCCAGCTTGGCTGCGGTTTCAAAATCTGTAGTATAAAACCGGGGGGTGAGTACAGTTTCTTCGCTGGGAGTTTTAATTTCTGGCTTGGGTAGGGTATTAACCATGATTAGTGAGGCGATACAGTCAATAGTTCTATAGCTATCAAGCTATGATAAATATGATTATTTGGCTAGACCTCTTTACAATCCTTCAGTTACTTGGCTTATTTCCGCCGTGCTGTAGTAAGTACGTTGGGGCGAAAAAAGTCAAGTATGTTACGAAACGTAAATAAGCTTAAAACCTTTACTAATGACCAATGACAAAGGACAAATGACAGCCTTAGCCAGTTAGCTTTATTTGCGCCAACCTACTTAGTACGATGTCTAAGTTAGTTTTGAGGGTTTGTAGTCAGCGCAAAGTGTGCTTAGGAAATAAGGACTTCAGTCTTGACTACGGAGAGCATCCCAATGCAAGCTTAAATCTTTTCCCTGACCCGCAGCCCCTTTCGCATTTTTGGGAGAGGGGAGACATAATTCCATTGGTGTCAACTTAACGTATGCGACTGTCTCTGCTGCCAATGCATAATCTTCATGCCCGTACCAGACACCACCGAATCTAGCGCCGCGTTCCCCAGTTGCGTCAATATTCCCAGTCCCGGTTTTTTGTTAACGATCGCTTGACTTTTAAGACAGTCGCTACACATTTTTGATTTTTTTGCCAAAACCTGCCCAGTATTGACTCCCAATCAACCTAAATCTCAGCCACCGCTCGTTCAATCAAGCGACGTGCTAAAGTTTGCGTACCAGTGTGTTCATAATAATTTGTTGCTACATCTAGGAACGCCGCGAGATAGTCTAACTTGTCATCGGCAATATCGACAAAATTTTGTAAGTTGCCAACTACCTTTTGTGGGGTTAAATTATTGGCAGTAACTAGCCCACTCATCCAACCTTTAACTGAGTCAAAGCTTTCACCGATAAAGTTGAGTTTACTACCAGCATTGTTCCCTGGAATCACATCTTTGATGTTTTGGAAAGTCGAGTTTTGTTCTAACTCCTGTGGATTTGTGTGATTAATTCCAGATATCGCTTTGCTGATGAAGTCTGGGCCTAGAGGTATCAAACCATCAACGCAAACTAATGCCACCATGCGCATGAGCGATTCACCACTATACTCTCCTAAAGAGGCGACAAAATCGCCGATACTGTCTCCAGGAATGCCGTTAATTTGGCAGAAGGCTACCAACTCAGCCACTAATTTTAATGTCAGATCGATAGTTTGGGCTTTATCAGGTTTGGGGGTGACAGAGTTTAAAAAACCCAACAGAGGAATTTTCTCACCGACTTTGTTAGCTAAAGCGGCTGCACCAAGGGCTTTATCTGTACCATCAACGGTTTGATATAACCACAAGGCTCTTTGGTATCCTTGGGATTTGTCGTTGAATAAATAAATCGCTCTTTCGCCAATTTGCTGAATTAAATCTTCGTCGTCTTCGCCAGTGACAGTCTTAATAGTGTTGACAAAGCCGACGGTATTTTGCCACTCACCAGGGGCAACAAAATCGAGAGACCTTAACAGAGAAACAGTCAAGCCGCTAGTTGGTAATTCATCAACTAACTCAAAAATCGATTTGCTCACAAAAATCTCCTTATTTAGCTTTTGTTATCTATCTTTAATCTCCGTAATGCGGCTCATTTCAGTTCAGCCAGATCATCAAGATCAAACTTCTCTAGCCAATCTGCGCGATCGCTAGCTGTAAATGACGGATCGCGAGAAAGTGCTTTTACTTGGTATTTACCTACCAAAATTGCAGTTTGTGTCTTACCAATTTCTACTGCGGGATAACCGCCAATTTTTTTGGTACTATTGGAGAATTTTTCTGCTGCCTTAGGTGTGCTGGTGGTATCAGAAATAGACAGCAATGCTATATCTTTACCATCTTTTTTCAACTTCGCTTCCGCAAAGCCTTTTTTCTCTTGGGTATAGACGCGCTGGTAGCCATCACCCGCATCAGGGAAAAGTTTATTAAATTCGCTACCCTGAGTTGCGGTTTTAGCCACCGATTGTCCGCTTTTTTGCTGAGTGCTTTCTTGTTGAGCCTGGTCAAAACGTCCAGGTGTTTTGGGACTACAAGCAGTTACTAGTAGTATTATTGACAGTAACAAGGCCGCTAAGACCCTACGTCCACGGTGTAAAATCATTCTTGGCTTCTCCTTATACTTGAGCTACTCTGTCTCTGCGTCCGTTTAAAGTCGTGGCAATGACCATCCCGACTTTGTTTAGATTTTTTCCTGCATTTTCGTCTTGGTCGTGTTCAGCACCACAATTCTGGTTTGATCAACCAGGGGGCCAGCTCAACTGTCGTCCTCCCAAAATATGCAGATGTAGGTGATGGACTGTTTGACCGCCATCATCACCAGTGTTGATGACAACTCGATAACCATTTTTCAGTCCAGCTTCTTTGGCAATACGTTTGACGGTTAATAAAAGATGCCCCAACAGAGCATGATCCTCAGATTCAGCATCAGCTAGTGTAGTAATGGGTTTTTTGGGAATGACGAGGATGTGAACGGGCGCTTGGGGATGGATGTCTTTGAATGCCAGGGCCAAATTATCCTCATAAATAATATCAGCTGGAATTTCCCGACGAATGATTTTGCTAAAAATCGTTTCTGTAGTTTCACTCATGCTAATCTGCTTACTCATCTCTTAGAGATTTTATATTAGACGAGGTTGTTAAGACTAAAATCATCCTAGTTGAGCCAGTTACGGCGATCGCTTTGGAGGGGCATATATCGCTCCCGAAGTGTCTGATTTCTTTAATTGAGTGAGTAGGTAGGGGGAGGAAGAGGAGAAGAATTAAAACGCAAAGGAACGCAGAGGAAAACGCAGAGGAACGCAGAGAAGGACTTCTGTGTACGTTTGCGTGGCTATGGGTTTAATGTGTCACTAATTAGCAGAACAATTTTACCTGCCACAGACCCGGTTTCAATTAGTTGGTGGGCTTTAGCCGCTTCCTCTAAGGGAAACTTGTGATTAACTTGGATTTTTAACTTGTCTTCGTCGAACCAGGTGGCACATTGTTTGAGAATTTCTGCATGATGCTGGAGTCTCTCTTCTAATCCTAGCAGTGCTGGTGTCAGCATTAATTCTAAACTGATGCGGAGGTTACGAGTTCTAGCAGTTTTCCAAATAGTATTGGCATCCGGTTCCAGAATCGTCACGATATCTCCATACACTCGCACTGCGGGGAAGGTTTTGTGAAAGGTTTCGCCACCTACGGTATCAAAAGCTAGGTCTACGCCTTCGCCACCAGTCCAATCTAATACCGCTTGCACAAAGTCTGTTTGTTTGTAAAAAATTACATGGTCAGCACCGAGTGCTTTGACGAAATTAGCTTTTTTCTCAGAACTTACTGTGGTAGAAACAGTAGCACCTTTGAGTTTTGCTAATTGAATTGCTACATGACCAACACCACCAGCACCACCATGAATCAAAACCCGTTCCCCAGTTTCCAATCGTCCCCGTTCATATAAAGCTTCCCAGGCAGTGATTAACGCTAAAGGGGCTGCTGCTGCTTCGGCAAAGGAGATAGAGGCGGATTTACGTGCTACAAATCGTTCATCCACAACGGTATATTCAGCATAGTTGCCTTGGTGTGCGCCTAACCCACCAGAACAAAAATATACCTGGTCACCTGGGCGAAAACGCTGAACTTTAGCACCTACCGCTTCCACGATCCCAGCACCATCACATCCTAAAATTGTTGGGGTGCGATCGGGGTAGAAAGTGCCTCGGTTACGAAGTTTCGTGTCGATGGGGTTAATGCCAGCCGCCACCAAACGGACTAAAAGTTTAGTATTCTCTACATAAATACCAGGGTTTGGCACTTCCTGTACTTGCAGAACTTCGGGGCTGCCAGCTGCTGTCATCAAGACTGCTTTCACAACTCTTTCCTCCTGGCTTTAGATGCACGTTTATTTGCAACTTTAGCGCAAGAGCGTTAACGACTGTTGCCAAGACTAGAATTAGAATTGACGTCACATTCTTTTAGTAGCCAAAGTGCCAGACTCTCTGCCATTAAGCGATCGCTATCTTGCTTTAATCGATGAAATTGTCGAAACCACCCTCAAGGGCAAAATTAACTCTGTAGAACAGGTGTATCAACTGCTGCTTAAAGGAATCACTTCCGGTACAGGGGAAGTGTTTGAGCTAGCTTTGAGCGATCGCCTGAATGCCCTCCAAAGCCAAGTCGATAGCGAAAAAGACGAATTAAAGAAAGCTAAAGCTACTCGCAGTTTGAGAGCCATTAAAACTATTCAAAGTCAATGGCAACGCTTTTCAGAGCAAAACAAAGCAACAGTTGCGATCGCCTCCGCAGTTTCAGAAATTACCAGAGCTACTGCTGACGAACGTTTGGCGGTATTTATCCGGGTTACTGACCCCAATCAGAAGTATCCGCTAAATTTGCAACAACTACAGCAGTTGTCAAAAGCATTACAGCAATTTGCTCAGGTAGATTCTGATTTGGAACAATTTTCGGAAGGAATTACCCGTGGTTTAGTTTCTTGGCAGCGATTGCAAGACAACTTGCTCAGTTGGATGTACGACCAAAAAGAATCTCTAGGATTTGGCGGCGTACCCGGAGAACGTGGCCCTTGGGCAAGTTGGGCTAAACAACTCAATAGTGAGTTACCCCAAGCACTGCTTCGCACCTTAGCTAGAGAAGAATCGGCAATTGAGTTTGCCCAGCGACAACGAGGAATCACCCTCAGAGATTGGGTGGAAATGGCATTGATTTTACAGTATTTGCAACGGGGACTAATTAACTGGTTTGACCAACAAGCTTACGATGTTAAGGCAGGGCCAAAGTTGTCTATTTCCACTTTCTTGACCTTTGCAGTGATTTGGAGTCAGCTAGCAAGTGGTTTTAGGAGCATTGCTCCCGTATACAGCGACGCCTGTTCTCAAATCATGCTCCAGATTTTGCGAACCTTTGCTCAACGTCCTTATTTTCCCTTTTACGGCGGGATTTTTGCCTCTTTTACTGGCACTTATTTACGAGATGCCTTAGATTATTTGGATGAACCTCTGCGACGAAGCGAGGGAACCCAAGAAAAGGCGCGAATTTTGACACTTTTAGGCTATTCTCAGCGTGCTTTGGGACAATACCAGCGCTCACTTGATTTTCATCATCAGGCGCTGGACATAGCCAGAAATGCAGGCGATCGCGCCTGTGAAATTGCCAATCTCAACCACCTCAGCCGCACCTACGTGCAACAGCAAAATTATACTGAGGCAATTAACTACAGTCAACGGGCATTAATCCTAAGTCGGCAAGCAGGCGATGTCTACGGCGGGCAAAGCCAACGCACAGGAGAAGCCAATGCCCTGGTAAATTTAGGTTACAGCGAAGTCATGCAAGCTCAGGAACTAGAAAATCTAGAACCAGAAACCTATGAAGCCGCAATTAACTATTTGGAACAAGGTTTAAAATTATCAGAAAAGTTAGGCGACATTCAAAGTAAAGCCTTATGTGTCAGCAGTTTAGGAATTGCCTATTTAGTAATTGGACAACACCAAAGGGCAATTAAATATCTCGAAGATGGTTTTAAAACAGCGCAAGTTTCCGGTGATTTGTATCTGCAAGGGCGTAACTTAGCTTATTTGGCAGAAGCTTATTACCATCTGCAAAATTCCGAAAAAACTGTTTACACAGGCTGCTTGGGAATGTATCTGTTAGAGCAAATTGCTTCTCGTGAGTGGCGACAACCAGCAGGGTTACTGACAATTTTACAAGGACAAATAGGAGCAGAAGCTTTCCAAAAGTTCTTACAGCAACATCGCCCGAAAATCATTGCGGTTATCGGTGTAGATGGGTATGATCACATTCCGCAATTGTTAGAGGAATATCAACGATAAATGTAAGAAAGTAATCGGTATTAGGGCAGGGCTATTTCATTTAAATGGGGCGTGAGTAAGTAAGTTGGCGCGAAAAAACCTAAATATGTTACGAAACGTAAATAGGCTTAAAACCCTTGTAAATGACGAAGGACAAATGACAAATGACAGCCATAGCCAGTTAGCTTTAATTGTGCCGACCTACTTAGCAATGGAACAGAAAACCGGAATAACGAAAAATTAAGGTTTTTAACCTGCGTAGGCAGGTTTTGTTTGTGTAGCCGCACCTGCGCCAGGGCTAGTAATAAATTAGACTTTTTAAACAGCCTCTTATAGTGTTTTTGTTGAGCAAAAATTGTGCTTGGCTAATAGAGCTTTTAAGTGATTAGCCTAGGCGTAGCGTCTCGTAGAGAAGGCATCGCTTCATTGTTTATGGTAGGAGTATGATGTTAAGAGAAAATTTAAAAATTAATTTTATGATCAATCCACAAAAGCTACCATTTCTAGAGTCTATTGGTTGGCAGCTAAAAAATGTATATCAAATGAGTGAAAAAGAAATTGTTCAATTGTATCAACGCAATTGGCATTATCAAACTACCTTCAACAATTTAAAACAAGAAGAAAAGGATTTTGTTCATTATTTAGCCAAAAAATATAACTCTTGGATATTACCGGATTTTGAAATGTTTCATCTCGTTCATCACAATAATATACTTAAAATCCTTAATGCTTTCAATCCAGAAGTTTTCAAAAAAGCTTCTGCATACTTTGGCGGTGGTACACTCTTAGCGTTAGAGTATGATGAATACAGGCTTAGTAAAGATATTGATTTTCTCTTCCCTTATGGAACTGAAAATTACAGGTACTTAAGAAATTTGATTGACGACGAAGGAATTGTAGCATTATTTCAAAGTACAACAGATATCGAATTAGGTGACACTACAATAAATCAATATGGTATTCGTTTCGCTGTTGTCGTCAATGAAACAACTATTAAAGTAGAAATTGTAGCCAATGGTATTTTTACTTTAGACCCTCCTGTTTATCTGGAATGGACAAAAATTCCTTGTCTGAGTATAAGCGATAGATTTACATCAAAACTAATGGCTAATGCTGACCGATGGAACGATTCCAGTACACAATCTAGAGATTTGATTGACTTAGCAATATTGCGTGTAAATAACGAAATACCCCCACGTGCAATCGCTAAAGCTCAAGAAAGCTACGAAGTAAAAAAGCCATTAGTTAAAGCCATCACTAATTTTACTGAGAAAGAGAGATATAGAGATAAATGTTTTCAGGAGTTAAACATACCTGAAGAAAAATTTCCAATAATAATGGATGGAATAAATTGGCTTCTTGTTGACTTTGAATCTATGAATTAAAGTAATTTAAAATACAATCATTACACCTAAGAGGCTGTTTCAAAAGTTCTTAGTGATGTATCGAATCCTTTTAGATCCCCCTAAATCCACGCCACTTGCTTCACTTGGGGAGCCAATTTTCAAAACCCCTCTCCGCGTCGGAGAGGGGTTTGGGGAGAGGTCTGCCGACTTGTGTATACACGGTAGCTTTTTAAGGGGGGTCAGGGGGGATCTAAAAGTGCCTAAAGTTACAGCGAAACACTTTTCAAACAACCTCTAACACTCTGTCAAGAGCGAGGTTTGACATTAACCTTGGTACCCTGAGTGTTTGAGCGTTTAAATACTTTTGTATTATTTGTGCAACATTGCTGTAGTTCGTGTTGTAGACTTAGTATTAAGCATACTACAATAATCAAACAATGTTTCATGTTCTTGTATAAAAAAACTGGAGATTGCGGTATATAGCCCACTTGTCATATCAGGTGTGTATTGCCCTTGGAGCTAAGGAGTAGAAAAAATGAATTGTCTGACGAGCGCAGCAGTTATATTAACATGGATTGGTGTAGTCAATTGTCCTCCAAGCTTAGGACTATTATCAAATATCAAGCCTTCACCAATAGAAGCCCAATCAATTACTCCAACTAATCATCAACAGTTGATGGCTAGAGTCGGAACTACTTTAAATAGTCAATTTAATTTGAAGTACGGACAGATAGCTTACCTACCTAATAAAGGTATTGGAATCAAATTTTCACAAGTGTTGGAGGACTCTAGATGCCCAATTAATGTAACTTGTATTTGGGCAGGACGAGTGACTGTTGGATTAGACATCATCAAAAATGGTCAGAAGCTTTCAACATTAGTCCTAACCCTTTCACCCGGTAATGATGGTTCAGCAACTCAATCAGTTGACGGATATAGGGTGACATTGAAAAATGTTTTTCCTTACCCAAAGAGCGGACAGACGCTCGTGAAGCAAAACTACATTGCTCAAATCGTTGTTAGTCAAAATTAAAAAAGTCAAGTCAGCCCCAAGTCCGGCAGTCGTACAGAATTCAATTCTGGCGAAATTAACTATATACTTGAATTATGTCATCTTCTTGAAGTGTACAGGTAGAGAAAAATTATGAGTGATCAATCTTTGTGGGAAAATATAGAGCAGTTTCAAGAATTATCTGAAGAAGAATCTGAAACAGTGAACGCTGGTAAAAGCTATGCCGATTTGAAATATCTGAATGTTGGTGCTTGTCCTGCCTGTCGTTCCGGGTTTGATCCCTTACTAATTCAAAAATATGACAATATAATACCTTTGCTAAAAACAGAGAGAGTCTAACTTTTGTCGAAATAGATCAAGACAAGGGCGGGAAAGATTGTTAGGCAGATGTCAAACTCCTGCGCAGGCGGACAGGACGGTATCAATTGCTTGTACAAAAACCAGGGAGGATTTTCTTGGCTCAGTTTTTTCCTTTTAAAAATTCTACTAACACCTTGTCTAGTCTTCCCAAACTTGGCGTTGGTCTTTCATTTCAAGCTCCCCTGCAAAGTTTTGTCGAAAGTTACTGGGACAGCTTTGATTTTCTGGAGATCATTCCAGATACTTTTTGGAATGATCTGGGAGCTAGTGCAACTCCTCGCTACCAAGAGAATCGAAATATTCAGGGGTATATGGAATTTCTTGCAAAGCACAAGCCGATTATTGCTCATAGTATTGGGCTGTCCATTGGCAGTGCCGATTGGTTTGATAGTCTCCATGTAGCCCAAATTGCCAAATGGCAGCGACAGTATCACTTTCCTTGGCATAGTGATCATTTATCCTTTAGTCGGTTAACGCAAACATTTGGTCATCTTATTGATGTCGGTCTTACCATGCCAGTCCCCTATGATGCAGAAGTCCTAGATCTGCTTGTAGATAGGGTGAACTATGTGCATAGAGAAGTCTCAGTACCTTTTTTGCTGGAGAACAATGTTTATTATTTTGAGATTCCTAATCAAGAGATGAGTGAGGCAGACTTCCTCAATCAACTCACTGCTCGAACTGGCTGTGGGCTTTTGCTCGACCTTCATAACCTTTATGTTAATGCCTACAACCATCATTTTGATCCTTGGGATTTCCTTAACAACCTTGACTTAACTCAGGTGGTAGAAATCCATGTGGCAGGTGGAATGGTGATGGAAGGTTTTTATCTAGACGCTCACTCCGGAGTTTGTCCACAGGCGGTTTGGCAATTACTCGAGGAACTTCTGCCTCAAGCTCCAAATGTCGCAGGTATTGTTTTTGAAGTTTTTGGCACATATTACTATCAAATGGGGCCTGAACTGCTCAAACAAGAACTTAGTCAGGCGAGAGCGATTTGGAAAGCCAGCCGATAAAGGAATAACTTCATGGCGCTTTTAGGGTTTCAACAGGCTTTATCTGAGTTAGTCATGTCTCCAGAGTTTTGCTTCCAAGTTTTAACCAGTCCTGAGCAGGCTCTGAGGGTATTTGATTTAACTTCTCGGGAATATCAGCGCCTGGTATTTTTGGCTCAGTTGCCTGGCATTGGTATTGGGAGAATGCTCCATCGTTCATTTCGTCTTAGTATGTTGGTAAATATCTTGCCAAAAACCTGTACACTCTTAAATTTTCAGAATCTTAACCAGGTATTTGATATTTACTGGCAGATACAGCCGCCGCGCAATTTTTATTACGAGCAGGAAGCCGTTCGCTTTGGAGAGTTCTTGCTGGCACAACTTGAACAAGGCTTGCTCCAAAACGAATTTCTAGAAGAAATTTTGCGTTTTGAACTGTGTGTACTTTTTCTGACGAAGTTTATTCCCGAACAGGGAGCTGGCAATAACAGCTTCCAAATTGGGGATCTGAAAGATTTCTTTCCTGATTTGAATCCTAAATATCGCATTGTCTTTTTTCGGCATCAGCCTAATAGTCTGCTCACAACCTTGAGTGAGAGCCGAATGCCTGAAGCTGGGCTTCAAGGTGAGTACTATCTACTTTTAACCATGTCTTCGACAAATCAGTTGCAGATCAAGCCAATAGGATCTCGAATGGGTGAGGTCTTATTGGCTTGTAATGGTCAGCGTAGCGGGGAGGATCTATGTACACAATTGTCTCTAAACCTTGAAGACCTGGAGATATTAGCTAAAAAAGGCTTTATAAGCCAATACAGTTCAGTTAAGGCTAAAACTCTTTGCCAAAGTCAATTTTTTTAACGTAGACGCTTCGGCTTGCCGCAGGCTACCGCAATCGCGTTAGCGTCTCCCCTTCTCCCAAAGGGAGAGGCTAGCGCCAAGGGAGAAGGAAGAAGCAACTGGCGCGTCACGGAGGAATGAGAGTTTAAGAGGGTTTTTGTGTAAGTCCTAGTCTAGAGACGGATTGGCGATCGCTCCCAGTTGAAGTTAGAAATTACCACTTGGGAGAAACAGCTAATCATTGCGTAAGGATTCAGGCTAAGGGGGTATTGACAAGTGTGACATCCGAGGCGGAGTATCACAATTATGGAAAAAAGCCTACCTCTTGAAGTAGACCGTGAAACCCTTATACAGTTGGCTCCGAAACAACTGGTGGAAATATGGTATAGATAAGTATTAAAAAACATCAAGTTTATGGAGATTTACCAGTGGAAAAAAAGCTGGGTATTCTTGTTGTCGATGACCATCAATTAATTTTGACTGGGACTCTGGATGTATTAAGTAGAGAGTATGCTGAAGCTTCTATTATTAAAGCTCAGACAGCAAAAGAGACACTTTCTAAACTTCAATTTCACCAGTTTGACCTGATTGTGATGGATTTATCAATTCCCAATCAGCAAGGGGAGACAGCAGAAATTGATACCGGAATTAAGCTGTTGCAAACTTTGCTCCAAGAAGATCCCCATCAAAATTTCATGGTGCAAACTAGTTATGTGAAAGCGTTAATCCGGATCAAACACGAGATTGATAATCATCAAGGTGGGTTTGCGATCGCAAACAAAGGATTACCCGAATCAGAAATGCTAATGCGGGTTAATTTGGCACTTCATGGTGCAACTCACACCAAAGACATCAAAACCGGGATCGAACTCAAACCAGAATGGTCAGAGGTGTTGCGGTTGGCTTTTGAAGAGAGTTTGACAGATAAGGCGATCGCGGAGAGAATGTATAAATCAGAACGAGCAGTGCGCACTTACTGGACGAAGATTCAGGATGTTTTGGGAGTATATCCTGAAGAGTGCAAACAAGGTGGTAAGAATATGCGAATCCAAACCGAAGTTCGTTCCCGTGAAGAAGGTTTAATTGATTAAACCAGACAAACTACATGAGAAAGAGAATCTGGAATTGCATTTACCAAGAATTGGGATTATGGTCTCTTGCTGCACCTCCGGGAATATTGGTGTTGGTGTTAGTGATCTTGATCCGTATGCTTGGAGGAATGCAATCTTTAGAGTGGATGTTCCTCGATACCATGTTACGTCTGCGTCCCGCAGAAAAACTCGATGAGCGTGTAGTCATTGTGGGGATCGACGAAAAAGATATTGAATGGGTTAAGCAATATCCGGTTCCAGATGGGAAGATTGCAGAGTTACTCACCAAGCTGGAAACCTATAAACCGCTAGCAATTGGGCTAGATATATTCAAAAATGTTCCCGTTGAACCTGGTGGCGAAGAACTCGCCAAGGTGTGGCGGCAACATACTAATATTATTGGTATTGAAAAAATCTTACCACCAGGGCAGATTTCTCCACCCCGAACTTTGCCACCCGAACAAATTGGATTTGTTGATTTATTTACTGATGCAGATAGTAAAAATCGACGCTATTTGTTATATACAACGAACCCGAAAAATGACAAAGAAGATAAATATTCTCTGGTGCTACAGTTAGTTAGTAGGTACTTAAAAACGAAAAAAATTGAGTTAAAAACGGGGAAAAATGACCAGAATACAATCATGATTCAGGGAACGGAGTTTACCCGGGTAACTGATAATTTTGGTGGATATGTGAGCCTTAATCATGAGGATGGAGGATTGTCAATTTTGATGAACTTCCGCAACAATTATCAGCCTTTTCATGTTGTGTCGCTGCGCGATATCCTGAATGAGAAAAATCAGAATATTTATACAAAATTGTTGCGCGATCGCATTGTGTTAATTGGCAACCGAAATCTGAGTGGTGGTGATATTTTTTATACGTCGGCTTTGCCAACATTAGAATTAAAAGGTCAAATTTACGGTGTTGACTATCATGCTCACGTCATCAGTCAAATTCTCAGTACTGTAATTGATGGTCGCCCAATGTTGCACAGTTGGGCAGATATGGGAGAATACACATGGATAGTTATTTGGGGTTTTCTGCCGATTATTGTTGGACGACTTACCCAATCTGTCTGGAAAAATCTATTTAGTGTTGTTGTAGCGGGAGTTTGTCTATTTAGCTACGGCTATGTGATGCTGTGGTTGTGGGGTATATGGATTCCTGTAGCACCCAGTTTGATTATATTAGCTGTGAATGGGGTTGGCTTGAGTGCTTTTGCATTTTACCAGCACGACAAATTCTTGCGATCGCAAATTAACGAACGTCAAAGCACAATTCAACACACTTTTACCGTAATTCATAATGGGCCTCTACAAACTCTCGCCTATGGATTAAAGCATATGCGTGCTAAAGATTTACCCGAAGAAGAACTCCTGAGACAATTTGAAAAGCTTGATCGAGAAATTCGGGAAATTGGCGAATTTCTCAAACTCGAAACATTAACCACAGAAGAGAGTTTGCGTTTAGGAAGCGGATTGATCCTCGAATTGAACCGACCGCTTCATGATTTGTTATATGAAGTTTATTCAAGTACATTAGATCGTCACGATTTTGAATATTTTAAAACGTTAAAAGTCAAAATTCGCAATTTTGACCCGATTGATGATAAATATTTAAGCATGGAACACAAACGTGAAATCTGTCTTTTTCTGGAAGAAGCTTTGTGTAATGTTGGCAAACATGCCCAAGGAGTAAAACGTGTTCAAGCAACAGGTGTTTGTAGTGCAAGTGAATACAATTTATGTGTCAAAGATAACGGTTGTGGGATTAAATCAAAACTCGAAAATAGAGGCACAAAACATTCTAAACTACTCGCCAGACAATTAGGAGGAGAGTTTCGACGGGAATCCCTTTCCCCTCGCGGAACAATATGCGAACTTAGTTGGAAATCTCCGAAGGACTTTTAGAGGATGTTTAAAAAGTATTTGAGTGTGATTTTAGGTACTTGTTGATCCCCCCTAACCCCCCTAAAAAAGGGGGAAGAATTAAAGTCCCCCAATTTATCGGGGGATTTAGGGGGATCTAAAACGTTTTGTTACCAACAAGAGGACTTTTAAAACATCCTCTTAGATTTTAAAACAAATTTAATCTGGGATGGTGCGTTAGCCTACGGCATAACATATCCGATTAGGACTTACGCACGAGTTACGGAATAACGAACCGCAGAGGCACAGAGTAAACGGAGGAATGAGAGTTTGAGAGATATTTTGCGTAAGTCCTACCGATAAAACTAGATTTTTAGGACTTGTGTGTACCCTATAGTCCAATACAGTTCAGTTAAGCATTTCTTTCTTCTCTTTGCGTCCTTGGCGCCCTTCTCCCAAGGGGAGACGCTACGCGATGGCGGTTCGTTAAAAAAACTGACTTTTACTCAGAGTTTTAGCCTTAAGTGAACCGTATTGCCCTATAGTCTGCAAACAGAGAGGTCAAGATTTTAGTAGATAACTAAGTAGAGGGGCGCCAATAATTAAAGGTTTGTAGTGAGGGCTGAAGCCCTCACTACAAACTAATGTCAAAATTTTTTACATTACTTAACCTAGTTTGATTTCTTCTCACCGACTTACTTAACGCTATGTGCGACTTTCTCTCAAACCTAACCCCCAACCCCTTCCCTACGAGGGAAGGGGAGCAAAAATCAAAGCCTCTCGGACTGTGGGGGAGAGGAATGGAAGCGGGGTTCCAAGAATAAGTCGCACATTGCGTTACTTATACAATTACTAGCATTTACCATGAGTCATCAATATTTGGGATTTTGGCTATATAGCCGCAGAGTTACAAGTTTGGTTGTGGGAGTGGTTTTTTTAATTAGCGCCGTCCCTGCATATGCTGAGTTTAAACCACGCGATCGCAAACCTGCCAGTGGATATTCCCGTGCGGGTGGTTCGCGTGGATGTTCGAGTAGCGGTATCTCGATGACACAGCTTGCACCTGTGACATTTATCGGTAAAACCGCTTCCACACGTCCAATGCTTGCTTGGTATATGTCAAGTTCCCAAACCGTGCGATTGAGACTCTTTGAATTCGATTCCGCGACAAACGTTAAACAAATCGGCAAAGTTAAAGAAATACCAACAACAGTCGGGATTAACAAACTCAAACTTCCTCTAGATTATCCGGAATTGACTGTAGGTAAAACCTATTTTTGGCAAATCGCAATTGACTGTGAAACGCGTCCAATTGTTAGCAATGCAGAATTTACTGTCATCAATCGTCAATCACTAGTAAAGAAGGAATTTTCTAACATTCGAGAAAGGATAAATTATTATGCTGAGAATGAACTGTGGTATGAAGCATTTGAAGAAGCATTGAAAGCAACCAATAATGGTAAATTGGATGAAACTGGATCAAGTTTAGTTCAAGAACTCGCACAGTCTGAAATTGCCACAGGAAGCGAAGTTGATCTCAAAATTATCAAACAACGCATCGAAGATATCCAGAGAATTATAAACGAAAAAATATAGAGGGAGTAGGGAGAATAGAAATGGTGAAAATTTTGCGGTTTGGTGTAGCAGGATTGATAGGGTGGGTGGGAGCGTTAGCGGAGCTTACCCTAGGTATCGCAGTTTCGATTCACCCTACTTTTGCTCAATTAACTCCCGATAACACTCTTGGGATAGAGCGATCGCAAGTCATTCCGATTAATAAAGATGATGACCGCATCGAGGGCGGTGCGACTCGTGGCACTAACCTATTTCACAGTTTTCAAGATTTTAACGTCGGTGTTGGCCGAGGCGTTTATTTCGCCAATCCACAGGGGATAACAAATATCTTTTCTCGCGTTACTGGTGGGAACTCATCGAATATTTTCGGGACTTTGGGGGTATTGGGTAATGCGAATTTGTTTTTGCTAAATCCTAATGGGATTGTGTTTGGGAAAAATGCCCAGTTAGATATACAGGGATCATTTCTGGGGACGACAGCAAATAGCTTAGTCTTTCCCAATGGTGTAGAGTTTAGCGCTACAAATTCCCAAGCGGTGCCGTTGTTGGCTATCAATGTACCAATTGGGTTGCAGTTTGGTTCGCAACCAGGAAGTATTAGTAGCCAAGCAGTGATTCGGAATTCTCAGGGAGATGCTGTTGGTGGTTTGGGCGTTGGTACTGGCAGTACTTTAGCACTTATGGGTGGTGAAATTGCCTTGGATGGTAGTTTGTTGTTTACTAAAAACGGACAAGTGAAATTGGGAGCAGTGGGTGGAGATACAACCCTTGATCTGAATGTCAATGGCTCCTCATTGGGTTTTAAGTTAAGAGAAAATTTCCGACGGGCACCCATCAACTTAACGAATGGAAGGATTTTCGCTAGAGGTGAAAATAGTGCAATTGAGCTATTTGGTGGAAAAATTGGGCTAAACGGAAACCGTTTGGATATATATAGTTTCAATGGCGGCTCAATTATTGTTGATGCGACTCAATTTAATTTAGACAATCGTTCTGTCGTTCGGAGCGTTACATCTGGTGCGGCGAAGGGTGGTGATATTCAAATTCAAGCCCGCGATGTAGTAACTCTCGGTAACAGGAGTATGATTTATTCCGACAGCGATGCTGATGCTACGGGTGCGGGTGGTGATGTTACTATCAATGCGGGAAAAATCACAATTACCGGAAATGGAACAGCAGAAAATACAAGTATTATCTCTACATCGACCTATGGCAAAGGTAATGGAGGGAACCTCACCTTCAATGCTAGAGAGTCGGTTAACATCAATGGTGCTTTTATCTCTGTTGACACTGATGGTGTAGGCAATGGAGGAAGCTTAACTGTGCGAGCAACAGATGCTGTTAATATCACTGATGATGGCTTTTTAATGTTAGACAGCGATGGCTCTGGTTCAACAGGTAATTTGCGGATTGAAACAGGCACTTTGCGAGTTCAAAACCCATCTTTCGATTCTGGAGTGGCAGCAATTGCATCTGGTAGTGGAAGTGTCGGTTCTATTTCCATTCAGGCTCGGAATGCGGTTGAGGTGACTCACAGTCGTATATCAACATTCTTTTTTGATGAACCACTTCCAAGTCCAAATCAAGCTCGGAATGCGGTTGAGGTGGCTCAAGGTAATATATCAACATTCTTTTCTGGTGTACCAGTTGCAACTCAAAATCGAGTAATAGGAGGGGATATCATCATTGAAACCCAGCGACTCAATCTCAAAGATGACGGTGATATTTTGAGCGATACATTTAATACAAATGCAAATGCAGGTAACATTTTTATTAAAGCTAGTGAATACGTAGAGATTAGCAGCGAAGGTAACATATCAAGTAGAACTTACATGGCAACGGGAAATGGGAGTAATGTAACAATTAAAACACCTCGACTCTCCCTAACTCAAGGAGGAAGTATAAACGCCACATCCACTCAAAGCAGTGGTAATGCCGGGAATATTACTATCCACGCCAAAGATGTAGAATTGGATGGGTTGACTCCACCAAAGATCACTGACATAACCTCGAGCGTGTATGCAAGTAATGCCGATGTGCAAGGTGGCACGATAAAAATTTATACAGAACGGTTACGGTTGAGTAATGGTGGAAACATCTCAAGCTCAGTGGTACAGGGGCGGGGACAAGGGGGTAATTTGGTGGTTCGTGCCACTGATTCTATTGATATTACTGGGGTTGGTAGAGAACGACTAGATGGTTCACTTGAGCCATCAGGTTTATTTGCAGAATTACAAAATGGCGGAATTGGTTCTGGGGGAAGCATTGACGTTACAACAGGACGCTTAAACCTCAGCAATGGCGGACTAATCTCTGCCGGCACATTCAATCAAGGTAATGCTGGGAATATTACGATTAATGCTAGTCAAATTGATTTACGTGGTGGAAAAAATGGTGGTATCAGAACTCAGGTTGACGATGAAACTACAGGTAACGCAGGCAATATCAGCATCAAAACTCAACTATTAAATGTACAAGAAGAATCGCAGATATCATCAGCAACTTTTGGAAATGGAAACGGGGGTAATTTAACAGTACAAGCTGATAAGATTATCCTGACTGGTTCAGACAGTGAGTTTGGGTTATTAACTGGTCTAACATCATCAGTTCAGAAAGGGGCTAACGGTAAAGGTGGTGATATAGATATTACTACCAATAATCTTCATATACGTGATAATGCTCAAATTGCCTCTGGTAGTACAGATAGGGGTGACGCTGGAGATATTAGAATTCATGCTAATTTTATCGAAATTTCGGGAAAACGCGGTGCGATCGTTTCTTCAACCAATGCAGGTAATGGTGGTGACATCACCCTTGATATCGCTGATTTCTTACTGTTGCGCGGTGGCGCTTTCATTTCAACCTCCGCAGGTAGAAGCCAAGCTGGTGGCGATGGCGGTAATATCAATATCAACTCTAAATTTATTGTCGCCATCCCCGAAGAAAACAGCGATATCAAGGCGAATACATACACTGGCACAGGTGGAAACGTCCAAATCAACTCGCAAGGTATTTTCGGTATCGAGTCGCGGACAAAGCTAACCGAAAAAAGCGATATTACTGCAAGTTCCGAATTAGGTGTATCAGGTGTAATTAAAATTAATGCACCCGATACCAGTTCTATCCAAAACAGCTTCACAGAATTATCCCCAAAGGTTATCGATACCAATGCACTGATCGCCAATAGTTGCATTTCACGTAGTTCCAAGCAGCAGGGTACATTCTTCATCACGGGTTCTGGTGCTTTACGTAACAGCCGTAACGATGTTTCTACCTCAATCTATTCGACTGGTGAGGTGCGAAGTGTTGAACCAAGATCGGGAACTTGGAAAAAAGGCGATGCAATAGTTGAACCACAAGGGGTTTATCGACTTACTGATGGACGCTTGGTACTCAGTCGAGAATGTCAGTTGTAATATCATGTCCCCATAATTAGTTATGATTCTCACAGTCATTGCACCCCTCCCGAAGAGCGAGGCTACCGTGTATACACAAGTCGGTAAGACCTCTCCCCAAACCCCTCTCCGATGCGGAGAGGGGCTTTGATTCTTCCCCCCTTTTAAGGGGGGTTAGGGGGGATCTAGAAGTGCCTAAAATCACAGTCAAATACTTTTCAAACAGCCTCTAAGGCTGTCATTTGTCATTTGTCCTTCGTCATTATATAAGGGTTTAAGGTGTATTTACGTTTCGTAATATAGTTTGGTTTATTTTTGCCGACTTACTTAATAGGGAATAGACATAGGAGTGAAATTAAATATGCGTTACCCAGAACCCTTGTTTTGACGTAGCAGTGCTACGTCAAAACAATTCTTTTTCACCAGATGTTTAATTGAGAATTGGGAAAAAGGTGTACTGAGTTTTGTTCAGATGTGGGTTTCAAAGCCAATTACCGATCGCAATCATTGGGGCCCAATATACGGGGTTATCATATTTGATATTTATACCTTGAGATGACGGTAATTTTTTGGCATTAATCATTCTAATTTGGGCTTTTTGCAGTGCTTCTGCAATACTCATGCCAGCGTTGCGGTAATTGGTGTAAAATGCTTTGACTAGTTCGGCTGTCGATGCATCTGTGACACTCCACAAAGATGCGATCGCACTTTTAACTCCAACTTGCAATGCAACTCCAGCTAATCCTAGTGTAGACCGATCGTCGCCAACTGCGGTTTCACACGCCGTAAGTACCAGAAGTTCGACACTATCTAATTCGCTGTTGAGGTTTCGCAGTGAGTTTTCTAATTGACTAATGGTGAGTTTTTGGTTTCTACCTGTAACAATGAAGGTGTCTTCGGGAATGATACCAAATTGCGCGTGACTAGCTATATGGACGATGGGGTATGTTGTTTTCTCCAGTTTTTGTTTAAAACTTTCGGGGACAAAGTTATCGTCCATCAGGTCGGTATAATCGGTAAATAGACTTTTAACTGCACTGACTTCTTCGGGAACCGAAAAAAGCGCATCAAAAACCTTCCCGTCGATTGTGGCTTTTTGTATCAAACCCAAAATTAACACCTTTTGCGTACTGCGATCGCGTATTTTGGGTGTAGTAATTCGTAAACTAGGAGTTGTGGCAACTGCGTAGGTTTCTACTAAGTATTTCTTTTGTTGGCGATCGTAAAGTGCTGCCATTGGCACACTACGCAAAAACCCATCCTGAATAAACACAAGGGTTTTGACTGTCTCAGGTTTAATATCTTCAGCAAAGGGGCGAATTATCCAATCATAAAGCTCTGCCGCAATTGTTGTATCGTAGTTAACTTCTTCTTCACCTTTAATTAGTCCGGTACGAAACTCGGCAATTTTTTTCTGTAACCGATCGCTGCTAACTATCTTACTTGTACCTTCTTGATTGGGGTCTTCAATCCACTTAAATTTGGTTGTCTGATTGGGTAATTGCAATAATATCCCGGTTTTGTGATCTAAAATTATCGAACTCAAAAACCCCGTATTTTTAAAGGTTGCACTATTATTTTCCAGAAGTTCACCCACAGGTTGGGGATTCAACGCACTCAAAATACAATCATTGCCAAAATAATTCTGTAATTCTGCCAGTTTCAACGCATCGATGGTTTCGACCACTTGCGATAATTCCTTGGCACGTTGTTTGTCTGCAATTGCACCAACTTCCAACAGTTCAAGGCGCGATCGCGCCAATGTGCGGTACAATGGTCGAACCACATCCCGGAAGTCAAACTGGACATCCCGTTCTGTGGTTAAAATATCCTGGCGGATATCTTCCAAGATTTCAAATGCTCTTTGATAGGATGCGATCGCTTCTTCTTTGCGATTCTGTTGCTCTAAAATCCGTCCCGCTTGCCACTCCCACAAATACAAGCTATCTTTCGCACTCAAGTTTTTGTCTGCGGCAATAATTGCAGATTGAGTATATTTTAATGCTTGTTTACTATCTTGACGGCATTCCCAAAAATGTCCTAAAGCCCCATTAGCATATGATTGTAGGCGATTGTCTTGTAAGTTATTACTAGTTAATACGGAGCTTTTCAGCAAATTTAATGCTTCATTGTCCGATGAAAGCATCTGAGTTGGACAGTGGGTAAAGGGCGAAGTTCGTTGAGAATGGCGCTGCAAGTATGCTATGTCAATTGATCCGTACACTTTTGTCGCGGAATCGGGTAAATCTACGAGAACCTTCAAAGCATCCTCATGGGCATTATTAAAGGTTTCATCGGTGATAACCTTGGTCTGATTTGTCTGGGAACCCAACTGAATTAAATTTAATAATCCCCGCATCTCTGCTAAAGGTTGTTCTTGGCTTTGGGCAAGTTTTATGCTATTGTGAAAATATTCGCGGGCTTGGTTGTAATCTGCTGTAGATTTGTTGGTAAATTCCTTTTCTTTACTGAAAATACCAGCTTGCTTTGCAGAATTAGCTTGTAACTCATGCAATTGAGCGCGACTTCTGTAAGCATTACCCAAACTATTTAACAGCAAAAAGTCAGATTCGGGAGAAACTTGTTGTGCGGCGTGTAAATATTTAATTGCTTGGTCATAATTTCCGATTAACCGATATGCCTCACCGAGAATTCCCAAAGCCGCAATCTTACCGCGTTTGTCGTTGTGTTTAGTGGCAATTTGCTCGGCACTATCAGGAGTGCATTCTATTTTCTGACTCCCTTGAGTTTCTGAAATTTTCGATTTATCTACCAGCTTACCACATAAAAGTGCGATCGCTTTGCGAGGTTGTCCCAAATTGCTGTAAACTTGAGCAAGTTCTGACTGCATTCGTCCCACTTGCTGGATATTTTCCACCGCCCCATAGTCACGAATGGCTGCTGATAACGACTCAATAGCTTCTTTGTTTTGTCCTACTTGTTGGTAAGCACGCGCCAAATTTTCATTTATAACCGCCGCACCTGATGGATTATTTTTATCCTGATTTAGTGCCTCTTGCCAATTTTTGATCGCATGAAAAAAATTTCCGGCATTATAGTCTTTAATTCCTTGCTCAACTAGTGCTGTTACATTTGGAGTTTGTGCAGTTACGACTTGTTCAAACAGAAAACATATTAAGAAGGTTATCAAAAACAAGACTTTGAAAAATTGATCTCGATTTAGTTTTTGGTGTTGCTGAGTAGAGACATAAGTTATCCTTTTGCCAAGATTTACAACTTTCAGCAACATCTGGAACCACCAAAGCACAGAAAGTAATATTTGAAAATATTTATTTTTAATTTTCATCTATAATTATTTAACTTTTATTAAGAAATATTGCTCACATGGAGAAACCCTATGTGCAGTTTTCTGCAAAATGGGACGCACAATAGTGCGATCGCCCGATCCAAATCATGCAACTATATTTACATAATTTGTCAATCTATTACCTCGTCGTTTCCCTTAATCTGACCTTGAAGGAACGGTCAAGATTCCATGCAATAGACAACAATGTAGAGACGTAGCACTGCTACGTCTCTACAAGGGTTCTGGGTAACGCATATTTAATTTCTACCAGATGTCTAATTGAGAACCCCGACAAATTTTACATAAGTACGTTGGTGCGAAAAAAGTCAAGTATATTACGAAACGTAAATAAGCTTAAAACCTTTACTAATGACAAATGACAGCCTTAGCCAGTTAACTTTAATTGCGCCAACCTACATATCATATATAAACAATGGGTTCCTACTTTCGGTTTCAAAAGCTTGTTTTCGCATTACTTACCTCCATCAGCATCAGTCCACTCCCAGTATTTGCACAATCGACACCTCCATCGGGAGTGACAATTCCCCCCGATACACCAGGGAAAGTGGAAGAAACTCTACCCCAACCATCTCCATCACCAACACTTCCTCCCACACCACCAACACCAACTGTTCCCATACTCCCATCACCCCCACAGGAAAATCTACCCGAAGCAATCTTTCCTAGTGGTGAAAGTTTTTTTGTCAAAGAAATCCAAGTCAGAGGCTATTCTGTCTTAGAAGATGAAATAATTAAGTTAAAACAGCCCTTAGAAAATAAAAAAATCACATTTGAGCAGTTATTGCAACTGCGATCGCAAATCACTGAACTCTATGTTAAAAAGGGTTACATCACCAGTGGTGCATTTATTTCCAACAATCAAAATGTCACTAGCGGTGTGGTGCAAATCCAAGTTGTGGAAGGCGAACTCGAAGGAATTTCCATTTTAGGGTTACAAAGATTGCAAACTGCATACGTGCGTTCCCGGATTCAAAGGTTTGCAGGTAAGCCTTTAAACCAAAAAAGCCTCGAACAAGCGCTGCAATTATTACAACTTGACCCAGTGATTGAACGAGTTAATGCTGAGTTAACCGCAGGTAGCACTCCCGGAAGTAATATTTTACAGATTACAATTACCGAGTCGCCAGCATTCCACGCTGGCTTTATCTTTGCAAATAACCAATCAGCTAGCGTTGGTTCAGAACAAGAGAGTGTTTTTGTTGCTCACGATAATTTATTCGGGTTTGGGGATCAATTCAATGCCGAATATGGCATCACCCAAGGCTTAGATATTTACAATATCAGTTATTCTATTCCCTTTAACGCCCTAGATGGAACTATTGGTGTCCGCTACAGTAACAGTGGTAGCCGCATTATTGAAAGCCAATTTCGTGACTTGGATATCCGCAGCGAAGCCGAAACTCTTGCTTTTAATGTCCGTCAACCGCTAATCCACAACCCAAACAGTGAGTTTGCTCTCTCGTTAGGATTCGATTTACGCCGCAGTCAAACCTTTATACTCAATGATATTCCCTTCTCCTTTACTGAAGGCCCTGAAGATGGGGAATCAAAAGTTAGGGTAATCCGCTTTTCTCAAGATTGGTTACAACGTAATGCTAACAGTGTCCTAGCAGCGCGATCGCAATTTAGTTTTGGGATTGATGCAATTGATGCAACTGTCAACGACAGTGGTACTGATGGGCGCTTTTTTAGCTGGGTGGGACAATTTCAATGGGTACAACGCCTATCTCCTCGCATCTTAATGCTGGCGAAAGTTAACACTCAACTCACAGGTGATTCCTTGCTTTCGCTGGAAAAAATTACCATTGGGGGAGTTGATACAGTGCGCGGTTACGCTCCAAATCAACTTGTTGCTGACAATGGGGTAGTTGGAGGTGTGGAAGTTCGTATTCCTCTGGCATCGAATTTAGAAATTCTACAGCTAATACCATTTTTTGACATCGGTACAGCTTGGAATAATCGCGGTATTAATGCCGACCCACAAACCATTGCTAGTCTGGGTTTAAGCTTGAACTGGCAACCTTATGCAGGTTTGGTATTGCGTGCAGACTACGGTGTACCATTGCTCTTAACAAGCGATCGCGGTAGTTCACTGCAAGATAATGGCTTTAGTTTTTCAGTCCGTTATCAGCCGTTTTGATATTAAGTCGGTGGGCACGATTAAAGCTAACTGGCTAAAGCTGTCCTTTGTCATTTGTCCTTTGTCATTAGTAAGGGTTTTAAGCTTATTTATGTTTCGTAGCATACTTAAGTTTTTTCGCACCAACTTAATTATGCAGTTTTCTGCAATCAGGCGATCGCATTAGTCTATTCTCCAGGGATGAAAACTGCACCCAAACACGCAGAAAAGGTCGATGTGTGGCATTAACTTTTAATTTAATCTATAACTCATCGCCAACAGTAATGTTACTGAACCTGTACCAATCAGGTGATGGAATATTTATCCAAACAGGATATGTGGGTCAGAGGTCAGAATACAATCTGTCTACTTTGACCGAAAAAGCGGATAGCGCCACAAAGAGCGAGTCCGCGTACTCCCGCATCAGTGGCGGCTGAATTCCCCACAAAGAGTGATTCTAAGCCATCTGGAGCATCTTTGGCGGGAGCAGAGTGAATTCTGACGAATGTATTCTTCTTCAACCAAATACCTTTGCCTGAACTCAATTTAGATCAAGGAGACACTCAAATGGCTATTATTTACGGCACCGCGTTAAGTGATGTAATCGATGGCACTAACGTTAACGACATTATCTACGGCTATCCCGCTTTTGGCTATGGCTCTGGCGGCAATGATTACGACGGCTTTGATACGTTGTATGGCTATGCTGGTAACGATGCATTGTACGGTGGCAATCAGGATGACATTCTGTATGGCGGTAGTGGCCAGGACAACCTCTATGGTCAGGGTGGCAAGGACATTCTGTATGGCGGTACTGGCAGCGACATTCTCTATGGCGGTAGTGGCAACGACCTCCTTGACGGCTATGGATTCACTGGTATAGAGTACGACACCCTAGTTGGTGGTTCTGGTTCTGATACTTTCGTTCTTGGCGGTTTCTGGGGTGTTTCATACCAAGATTTTGGTTTCGCTACCATTACTGACTGGAACCCCCTTTCTGATTTAATTAAAACCGTTGGTAACTCTAGTCAATACTCTTTAGTGTATTCAGACTTGAGTGGCGGTTCGGCTCTAGACACACAAATTTACTATGGCCTTGACTTGATTGCTAACGTTCAAGACACTACCAATGTCATTGTCTCGCTAGACTTCATCTTTGCCTAGTCAGCACTTTAGGGACTTCCAGAAAATAAATTACCCAATTTATTTCTGACAATTCAGGTTATGTGGAAAAGTCCACCAAAAACCTAACCCCCTAACCCCCTTCCCGCATCGGGAAGGGGGAAATTCAAAGTATCTCTCTTTAAAGGATGTTTGAAAAGTCGTAAAGTATAGTAGAAACCCCGCTTCCATTCCTCTCCCCGAAAGGTCAAGAGGCTTTGAAACCCCCATTCCCTTGTAGGGAAGGGGGGCTGGGGGGGTTAGGTTTCTGAGGCTTAGATGTTAGCAAAAATACTTTTCAAACATCCTCTTAAAGGAAGAGAGAAATAAAAGTGAGGTTGTCATTAGTCATTAGACATCTGGTGAAATTAAATATGCGTTACCCAGAACCCTTGTAGAGACGTAGCACTGCTACGTCTCTACATTCATTTTCACTCCTATGTCTATTGTGGTTTTAGGTAATCGTCATCCAGATGCCAAATCGTTTCAAAATCTGCAACACTGAATACAAGTCATTGCCCCGATTTAGCAATGAAAACACATCTGACAACCCATACTTTGCTCCATCACGAAACATCAGCTTAATAAACAAAAACTCACTTCCATTTAAAACCATCCCAAACAAAGGTCGATCCCGGTTAGGTGATGCCAACATATAAGCAAGGGCCTGCGGAATTGCCTTCGTCAATGAAAACTCCGAATTTTTTGCCTCAATCACTGCTACCCACAACCCTTCCTGAATCACCAATACATCGATACTTCCCTGAATCACTTCCCCCTCATCCTCTGCCGAAACCCTGATATTGACCTCGCCATCAATGCGAAATGGAGGTTGGTAAAATCCTGCTAAATCTAAAAGCGGCGATAACACCACCATTTTGACAATACTCTCCATCACTGGATAGTCCAGCAAGTAGAGGTAATTGCGCTTTACCCGATCAAGCATTTGCTGTTCTGAGGCGGTGAGTTCTGGCAGATCATTCAACCACTCTATGAAAAATAAGTCATCCTCCACCGCTTGTAGCCCAAACTTGACCTTCAAATCATGGAATTTAATATTTCTTGCTGCGATCGCAGTCCTCATAATCTTTCTCAAGGATGGAGAATAGCTCTATTGTAGGTTTTTGTTGGCTAGCATTAGGGGTGAGATTGACACTCTCAGGTCTAAAGACACCCTCGATTCTTGTTTCTTCGACATAACTTGCTCAAGCAGGTTTGCACCCGCATTTACAAAGGTCTGTTCTAGAACATCAACCACATCAAAAGCCCCTTTCAGAGGGGCATTTTTATTGCAAAATCACAAGCACTTCTTCTGGACGATTCTCACAAACCTATTCTTCTAAACAAATCCACCTTTAGAGGTTGTTTGAAAAGTATTTGACTGTGATTTTAGACACTTGTTGATCCCCCCTAACCCCCCGATAAATTGGCTACCGTGTACACGTAAGTCGGTAGACCTCTCCCCAAACCCCTCTCCGAGGCGGAGAGGGGCTTTGAAGATTGGCTCCCCTTCCCTCGTAGGGAAGGGGCTGTTCTTGTTAGGTCTGAGACCGGTTTGAGCAAAATAATTCACTTGTGCATACACCGTAGCTTAAAAAGGGGGAACCGGAATTAAAGTCCCCCAATTTATCCGAGGATTTAGGGGGATCTGGAACGTTTTGATACCTAAAATAGGACTTTTCAAACGTCCTATTAGAGGGTGAGCAAAAATCGATATATAAATAAGTGTAACCCATCCCCAATTCAACTATAATTTAAACAGAATAAATCGCTACAAATCAGCAATAAAAAATTAAAAATTAGGTGTATATCTTTAATATAAGGTGGCAATTTAATGAAGATTTCCACCGAGGGATTGTAAAACTTATATCTTCCGTTGGATACACTTTTCAATCTTTGGAGAGATGCTTTAAATAGCTAAATTCTACGATTCTGAGCTAAAGAGAGTTGGGTATTGCCATAGGTACAGACATAAATACTAAGAGTTGCTTCTCAAGAAAATCTTAATTCCCAAAATTTAAACTTAGTAGAAGGAAATACAATGTTCCAAAGTACGGAAATCATGGTGGGACTCTACAAACCACTGTTGTGGCTAGCACAGACTTCAGGAGATGCCTCAAACATCACGCCAGCACAGGCATCGGTTCTCACTTCCGGGCCGCGGTTTTTTGTGGCTTTAATCTCCGGCGTGATTCTAGCCTTTGCTTTCCAATTAGTTCTAACTAATCTCTCCCTTGCAGCCGGTATTTCCTACCTGGGGCACTCATCTGACTCGGATTCAGATAATGGGGAAGTGGGAAGTCTGGGCGGTAGCATTCGCAAAATCGGCACAGCAGTAGGGATTTGGACATTAGTCACTGTGACGATCGCCTTATTAATTGCTTCTTTTCTGGCAGTTAAATTGAGCCTTGTGATCTTAGACCCAGGATTGGGAGCAATTCTCGGTTTGGTGATTTGGGGTGCTTACTTTTTGCTTTTAGTTTGGGTAAGTTCCACCACCGTAGGTTCCTTAATTGGCTCAGTCGTCCATACAGCAACTTCTGGGTTTCAGGCGATTATGGGGACAGCCACGGCCGCACTAGGCGCAAAGGCTGTGAATAATCAAGTGGTAGCGACGGCTGAAGCCGCAGCCGCCGCTATACGTCGAGAACTAGGAAGTGCCATCGACCCTGTGAGTATCCGGGAGAATATAGAGGATTACTTAGAAAAGATACGTCCTCCAGAGCTAGATGTGTCAAAGATTCGCAGTGACTTTGAAAACTTACTCAACGACCCGCAATTAAAAGCGATCGCGGGAACTCCAGATATTCGCAACATCGACCGCCAAAAGTTCATCGAGTTAGTCAGCAGCCGCACCGATCTTTCCAAAAAAGATGTTAGCCGCATTGCTGATACGTTGTATAAAGTTTGGCAGCAAGTGGTAAGTCAACAACCACCCACCGAAGACCGTTTGGGTGAGTTAATGGATTATCTGAAATCACTCCCACCAGGACAAAGCAAGACAGATGAACTCAACGCCAAGCTGGATCGGTTAGTCGCTGAAACTCGTGATGCCAAAGAAACTCACCAAAAGGCAACTCCAGGGCCAATTCAAAGTACACTCCAGCAAGGACTATCTGCCTTAACCGGCATTGTTTTGGGACGGACAGATTTGCCTGATTTGGATGTAGAAAAAATCTTACGTAGCCTCACCACTGCCAAAGATCAAGTCACCGAACAAGCAGATAAACTAGGGTTGCCAACACCATCACAACCCTATAGCCCAATTCGGGCTGATGTCGAAAACTACCTGTACAATACTTATGCTTGGCAACTGAGTACAGAAAAAATTGCTCAGGAATTTCATGATGTGATCTACGACCCAGCAGCTGACCCTGGAATCGTTCGCAGGGAACTAGAACGACTATCACGCAACGATTTCATCAATGTTTTGCAACAACGGGGATTGCTTACTCAAGGTCAAATTCAGCGCATTGCAAATCAGTTAGAAGCTGTTCGCCAAGAAGTTTTAGTGACAGTGAAATCTGTCGAAGAAAGAGAGATAGTCCAAGACTTGCAACGCGCAGTCGAAAGTTATCTGCTGGTTACTCCGAAAGCAGATTTGACATCCGAAGGCATTGAGAAGAATTTCAAACCACTGTTGCAAGACTCAGAGGCAGATTATGAAACCCTGACATTGCGATTAGCGCACCTTGAACGGCAGGAAATTCGGGAGATATTGCTACAACGTAATGATGTCCAGTTATATGAAGTAGACAGCATTCTCGATGAGTTGGAAAAACAGCGCGATCGCGTCTTGGTAGAATCCAAAGGATTAGCAGAACAGGCACAATATCAAGCAGAAACCCTGTGGCTGAATGTAGAATCATATCTGCGTAACACTGGAAAATCAGAACTGAATCCTGATGCCATCCGCGCCGAGTTCAAAAAGCTACTGGAAGATCCTCAAGCTGGAATTACCTCAATTCGGGCACGCTTGTCTCGCTTTGACCGCGATACCTTGGTGCAATTGTTGAGTCAACGGCAAGATTTGAGTGAAGATCAAGTTAATCAAATCATCAATGCTGCTGAGGAGTCGTGGCATAATATTCGCCACACACCTCAAGCTGTGGTGGATAAAGCGAAAGAGCAATACGACTCTGTGACTACGACGATCGCAGATTACCTACGGAATACTGGTAAACAAGAATTGAACCCGGAAGGTATTCAACGAGATTTGACCAGATTGTTTGAAAATCCCAAAGAGGGAACTGTCGCCCTGCGCCGTCGGTTGTCCCAGGTAGACCGGGATACACTGGTGAAGTTGCTCAGTCAACGTCAAGACTTGAGTGAAGAACAAGTCAATGAAATCATTGATTCCACTCAAACTTCGATTCGCAACTTTGTGCGTGCGCCTCGTCGCCTAGCTACCCGTACACAGCAAAGAATGGAAACATTCAAAGGTTATCTGGAAGAGTATCTACGCCAAACTGGTAAGGAAGAACTGAATCCTGAAGGTATCAAACGCGACCTGCAACTCCTGCTGCACGATCCGCGAGTTGGGGTGGAAAGTTTTAGCGATCGCCTTTCCCACTTTGACCGTGATACCATCATCGCCCTGCTGAAAATTCGGGAAGATATTTCCGATGAAGAGGCGGCGCGGATTGCCGATAATATGGTGTCCGTAAGGGATCAATTGGTCGAACAAGTGCGGAACATCCAACGGGGCATTCAAGATGCAATTGACGGGGTTTTTGCCCGCATTCGTAACTATCTCAACTCCCTGGATCGCCCAGAGCTTAACTATGATAGTATTAAGCGCGATGTCCGCACATTTTTTGACGATCCCCAGGCGGGGTTTGATGCCCTGCGCGATCGCCTCTCCTCCTTCGACCGTGATACCCTAGTGGCAATCATGAGTTCTCGTGAGGACATCTCCGAGGAAGATGCTAACCGAATCATCGACCAAATTGAACGCGCACGCAATACAGTATTACAACGTGCAGAACGCCTACAGCATGAAGCCCAACGCCGCCTAGAAGAGGTGAAGCATCAAGCCCAGAGACAAGCAGAAGAAACCCGCAAAGCCGCAGCTACAGCAGCTTGGTGGTTGTTTGCTACAGCATTCGTCTCCGCCATTTTCTCTGCATTAGGAGGAGCGATCGCTGTAGTTGCGCAGTAGTTGAACAAGTTTTCTCCGCTAACTTTTAAGCCTCCCGGTATGGGAGGCTTTTCTATGTTTTGCAGATATTAATGGGGGAGATGGGGGAGATGGGGGAGAAAAATTGCTTCCTCATCCCCCTCATCCCCCTCATCCCCCTCATCCCCCTCATCCCCCTCATCCCCCTCATCCCCCTCATCCCCCTCATCCCCCTCATCCCCCTCATCCTCACTACACGCCATACTTCTTAAACCATGCCAAAAGGCGTTTCCAACCCTCCTTAGCTTCTTTCTCACGGTAGGAGGGGCGATAATCGGCAAAAAATGCGTGGGGGGCATCGGGGTAGACGATGATTTGAGATTTGCTCTTACCTGACTTGAGCCGATCGCGCATCTGATTTACTGTATCAAGGGGAATACCTGTATCCTTGCCACCATAAAGTCCGAGAACGGGGACTTTCAGCGCCGATGCAATATCAATAGGGTGCTTGGGTGTTAGGTCGGTAGAATCGCCCACGAGTCGCCCGTACCATGCCACACCTGCCTTCACCTTCGGATTGTGTGCTGCGTATAACCAGGTAATGCGGCCGCCCCAGCAGAAGCCTGTAATTGCCAATTTGTCGGCATTACCCTTAGCTGATTTCACTGCCCAGTCTACCGTAGCATCAAGATCGGACAATACTTGGGTATCTGGGACTTTGGCGACAATTGGGAGAATTTGGTCTATGGTGCTTAATTTCGAGACATCGCCTTGACGCACGAATAATTCGGGTGCGATCGCTAAATACCCCAACTTGGCAAAACGACGAGTGATATCCTGAATATGCTCGTGTACGCCAAAGATTTCTTGGATTACCAGAACAATTGGGAAATTGCTACCAGTAGCGGGTGCTGCTCTATAAGCAGGAATTTCGCCATCTTTGACGGGAATTTTCACTGCACCAGCCACCAATCCCTTAGCATCAGTGGTGATGACTCCGGCAGAAATTGGTTGTACTGCGAGGGCAAAACCCGTCGCTAAGGTCGCTGTTGCAATAAATTTGCGGCGTGTTATTTCTTGCATCATTTCTACCTTGAATTGGCGAAAACTTGATTGTTGGTTAACCGTACAGTACTATATAGATACTACGGTTTACTAATCAGTTTACTGCAATACTGGCTGCCTTTGCTACCTTTTCGCCTGTAGACAAAGAGCGATCGCGAACAAAACATAATCATTAATTAAAGCTTAAGCTGCCTTGAAGAATGAAACACGGTTAAGATGTTTACCTGATCATCGCTGACTAAATAGACGATTCGGTAACTACCAAAAATAATCTCTCGAATATCCTCTTGAGCGATTTCTGGTACTACACGCCCTGATAGCGGAAACTGTTGTAGACGTTCTACGGACTGAAATACCCTGTCTACAAATACCTGGGCAAAACTTGGTGCATCCCGTGCAATAAAATCGCCAATTGCTTCTACATCAGTTAAGGCTTGACTCGTCCAGCTTACTAATGCCATGTCTTGATCTGCTTTTTAGCTTCTGTATGTGAGATGGTATTACCAGTCTCAACTTCCTTTAAACCTTGATCAACTTTGTACAAGAAATAAAGACGTTCCATCACTTCCTCAAAAGTAACGTTTTGGGGCATTTCCTCTACTGCCTTGAGAACTTGATATTTTACAGTAGTATCTGCTGTCATTTTTATTCCCTTCAAGAGTTGACGGTGCTAATTTTAATTTAACACTTGGTATCACTGCTGAATAAAGAGCGATCGCCTTATTTTTACCGAGATATCCAATCTTCTCCACCAGCTAACTGGCTGAGATAATCGTCCATAATCGCTGGTAATTCTTTTGGTGAATAAGTATATGTTAAAGCCAGTAAACTGGTGGCTGTAGTTAAAATCTGGTTTTTATCTAGCATTGCTGACAACTGAGAGCGAGTAAATTTGCCATTCATCACTTCCTCACTGGCATCAGCGATCGCATCTTCAATCACTTCCTCTTCTATGAAATTTTCCCATTCATTGGAATTGACATAATAAGATGTTTGATTGTCTTTGAGGTTCACTTCTTTAATTTCACGGATGGCGTTACGAATCGAAGCAACCCAAGAATTTGTTAATCGTTTTTCTACTTGATTTTTAATCAGATGAATCAGCAAAATTCTTAAAAACGATTTAATCTGCCGCAGAATTGCCTTTTTACTCATTCCCTCTAATTCATCTACAATTGCCAAGGCATCTGCATAACGTCCTTCTAAAATACTCTTTTTGAGGTCGGTTAATTCCTGTGTCATTTTTCACCGCCTACCTGATTTCCAATCTTCTCCACCGGGTAACTGAGTTAAATTTTCAGCCACAACTGCGGGTAACTCCTTCGCTGAATAAGAATAAGTTAGCGCTAAAAACTTGAAAGCAGTCTGAATTATCTGGTTTCTATCTAACATTTCAGCCAGTTGGAATTGATTATATACTCCATTCATTACTTCATCGCTAGCATCAGCGTTGGCGTAGCCCGCCGCAGGCATCGCATCTTCAATCACTTCCTCTTCTATAAAATTATCCAATTCATCTAAGTTAATGTAGTAAGATGTTTTATTATCTTTAATATTCAGCTTTTTAATTTCTCGGATTGAATTCCGAATAGAATTTACCCAGGAACCAGTTAATCGTTGTTCTACTTGGTTCTTAATCAAATGAATCAGCAAAATGTTTAAATAAGCTTGGATATTTCGCAGAATAGCTTGTTTACTCATGCCTTCTAATTCATCAACAATTGCCAAGGCATCTGCATAACGTCCTTCCAAAATACTATTTTTCAGGTCGATTAATTCCTGTGTCATTTTTCACCGCCTACCTGATTTCCAATCTTCTCCACCGGGTAGCTGAATTAAATTTTCAGCCACAACTGCGGGTAACTCCTTAACTGAATAAGAATAAGTTAGCGCCAAAAACTTCAAACCAGTCTGAATAATTTGGTTTTTATCCACCATTTCAGCCAGTTTAAATTCATTGTGTATTCCATTCAAAACTTCCACACTGGCATCACGCACTGCTACTTCTATTTCATCTTCAATATAAGTATCCCATTCGTTTAAATTAATATAACAGGATTTTTTATTATCTTTCAGATTGAGTTTCTTAAGTTCTATCAGTGAATTCCGAATAGAAGCAACCCAAGAATTTGTTAATCGCTGCTCTAGTTGGTTCTTAATCAAATGAATCAGTAGAATCTTTAAATAAGCTTGGATATTCCGCAGAATAGCTTGTTTACTCATGCCTTCTAATTCATCTAAAATTGCCAAGGCATCTGCGTAACGTCCTTCCTGAATACAAGTTCTGAGGTCGATTAATTCCTGTGTCATTTTTATTAACCTCAAAATTTCATCATGCTAATTTCAATATAACAATCATTTATACTTCATTAATGGCAGGGTATCTTACCTACCATTAATAAAGCAATATTGTTTAAGTACGTTGCTGCGAAAAGACTCAAGTATGTTACGAAACGTAAATAAGCTTAAAATCCTTACTAATGACAAATGACCAATGACAAATGACAGCCTTAGCCAGTTAACTTTAATTGCGCCAACCTACTTACTTCTTTGCCTGTATCACTTGCAAACTACCACCTGCATATAAACTTGGCTCACCCACTTCAAAGCCAGTTTCAGTTAACAATCCAGCCAAATCAGTTTTCAACAATTCCCAAGCTGTTTCGGTCTCAAACAACAGCAAAAACACAGATACCCCAGGCCAAAATATCGGATTTGTCGGAGCGTGAAAATCCACTAGCGTAAACACTCCTCCCGGCTTCAGTACCCGATAAACTTCATTAATAATTTTTCGTAATTGCTGAGGCTGCATCTCGTGTAATGCAACGCTGGTATGCACTAAATCAAACACATGATCTGCAAATGGCATTTCCTCAGCAAAAGCTTCCACATAGGAAGCTAATGGTACATTTTGCCGCGCCCGTTGCAAAGACTTGGGTGAAGCGTCCAGCCCTGTTACATTTTGCGATAATCTTACCAAAAATTCCGTCGTTTGACCACTGCCGCAACATAAATCTAAGACCTGACTATCTGAGTGAATTGTTAAGCCTTGTAAAGCAAGTTGCCGAAAACGGGCTTCACCACCTACAGTTAAGGCTGCTAAACGCGAAATCCCATCATACAGCCACTGATAGCGGTAACTCCAATCCCTTAAAATTGTTGCCATTGCATATTTCCTTGCGATTAAGCTTTATATTTAATAAAGATATATTGTTAACATTAGTAAAAAACCTGAACAGATTGGGGGAAAGTAACTGCTATGGGTCGTGTAGGCGTCTTATTACTCAATCTCGGTGGCCCCGATAAGCTAGAGGATGTCGGGCCGTTTTTGTACAACCTATTTTCCGATCCGGAAATTATTCGCCTACCGTTTCGCTGGTTGCAAAAGCCCCTAGCCTGGTTTATTGCCACGCGCCGAACCAGAACATCTCAAGAAAATTATAAGCAAATTGGTGGTGGTTCCCCACTGCGGCGGATTACAGAAGCCCAAGGGGAAGCTTTAAAAGAACAGTTGGGTTATTTGGGGCAAGAAGCTAATATCTACGTGGGAATGCGTTATTGGCATCCCTATACAGAAGAGGCGATCGCCCAGGTTACCCAAGATCATATAGAACACCTGGTAATATTACCACTATATCCCCAGTTTTCTATCAGTACTAGTGGTTCTAGCTTCCGGCTTTTAGAAAAGCTTTGGCAAGAAGACCCAAAACTTCAACCCATTGATTACACTGTCATTCCTTCTTGGTACAAACAACCAGGCTATCTCCAAGCAATGGCACAACTCGTAGCCCAGGAACTTGAGCAGTTTCCTAACCCGAATGAGGTTCATATATTCTTTAGCGCTCACGGCGTTCCTAAAAGCTATGTTGAAGAAGCAGGCGACCCTTACCAGCAAGAAATTCAGGAATGTACTGCTCTAATTATGCAGACTCTCAATCGACCTAATTCCCACACTTTAGCTTACCAAAGTCGTGTCGGCCCAGTAGAATGGCTCCAACCCTATACTGAAGATGCCCTCAAAGAACTAGGCGCACAAGGCGTGAAAAATTTGGTTGTTGTGCCAATCAGTTTTGTCTCAGAGCATATTGAGACACTACAAGAAATAGATATTGAGTATCGGGAAGTAGCCGAAAAATCAGGAATTCACAACTTCCGCCGCGTACCTGCCCCTAATACCCATCCAGTATTTATTAATGCACTAGCCGAATTAGTGATTGATGCGCTGAGAAACCCCAGTTTCAAGCTTTCCCAAGCTGCCCAAATCAAAAAAATGGTAAAAATGTATCCTCAAGAGCGTTGGGAGTGGGGTCTGACCACTAGTGCTGAAGTCTGGAATGGTCGGATTGCCATGCTCGGTTTTATTGCCTTAATCATAGAGCTGATTACTGGTCACGGCTTGTTACATATGATTGGAATTTTGCAGTAAAGGGCGTTGGGTAGGGGGGGATGAGGGAGATGAGGGAGATGAGGGAGATGGGGGAGCATTAGTGTCAACTTAAGCTAAAAGTAGCTTAACTCACACGCCTCGAACTAAAGTTCTTTGGCTTTTAGCTAAAGTCTACTGAAGTAGACCAAAGATTTTTGGCTATATTTTAGTCATCTCTGAGATGACTTTCGCTATTAGCAAGGAACTTCAGTTCCTTGCGGGACATAGGTTTTACGTTAAGTTGACACCTATGGATGAGGAGACAAGGGGACAAGAAGATAAACAAAACTCCTCACTCTTAAGGAATGTGGAGTGAACTTAGAGCCAGGGCGAAGGTCATTCGCGGCTACACAGGCTTTCGTCCGCCTGCGCGGACTAAGGTCAAATCAAGGTTTTGAAACCCAGGTCGGTGGGTGAGAGTTTGTGTAGACGCGGTTTCTAACCGCCCGTTTCGCGTTAAGTTGACTATGGGTGTACCTGACGTCAACGAGAACTGCTATATTTTACCATCTCACTAAGTAGGTCGGCGCAATTAAAGATAACTGGTGATGGCTGTCATTTGTCCTTTGTCATTCGTCCTTGGTAAGGGTTTCAAGCCTGTTTACGTTTCGTCAGTCACATAGTTTGATTTATTTTCACCGACTTACTTAGTTTTGCACTTTATTTAATCTGCATTCCTAACTATTAATTCAGCACTTTTTGCCCTATTCCCTATTCCCTAGTTAGTGATACCAGTCATACCATTGTTTCGCACTATGAATTGCAAACCAAAGCAGTATTAAAGCAATTAATCCTCCTTGCCAGGGGGCATCAAAGGCAAAAAGTACTAGAGCAATACATAAGGTATCTTGAAGAAAGACTGCCCACAATGGTAAGCCACGTAACCGATAGAACCAACCAACTTGAACTAGCTGGAGTACCAAAGCTAATAAACCTCCAATTAAAGCAATTAGCCAGTTTGGCGTTAGCGTTGGGGTAGCTACTCCTAACCCCATAATTGCGCCCACCAAGGGAGACATGAATAACTGAACTAGTTGGAGCAATCTTTGCCCCCATACTTTTTTTGGGGCTAATAACTCAATTAATGACCAACTGGTGAGGCAGCCGAATAATATTGGTGGATAAATGTAAGATAAAATTGGAACTTGTGACCATAGGTTAGTACCCTGCAACAATCCAATAATCAGCAGAGGTGTACCTATTCTCATTCCTGCTGCCGCAGATGCAGAAAGTGTGGCTAGGATTTCAATCATTAAGGCACTGGTCGCACTAATAAGTAAGTATTTGTTGTATATACTACCCAGTGTGGGCAAGAATTCCAGCATCAAACAGATTAGACATCTGGTGAAATTAAATATGCGTTATCCAGAACCCTTGTAAGTAGAGCGACGCAAATAAAGCTAACTAGCTAAGGCTGTCATTTGTCATTTGTCCTTCGTCATTATATAAGGGTTTAAGGTGTATTTACGTTTCGTAATATAGTTTGGTTTATTTTTGCCGACTTACTTATAGACGTAGCAGTGCTACTTCTATACAATTCTTTTTCACTCCTATGTCTATTGCAATGCTAGATGTTGTTGGTATCTTTATATATCTTTTTCGATAATATCTGCGTATTTTTTGGGTAATATCATGTCCGGTTAATCAAGCTGAATAAAAAATTTTCGTAGTCACGACTTTAGTCCTGGCTTTGGGGACTGAAGTCCCCACTACAAACTGTTTATTATGGGTGATTTGGCAAAAATCATATAACAAGTAATTTACTTGTAGTAAGCGCTTAAGCGCTCACTACAAGTAAATTAATCCTAAATACCCAATCGTTGGTAAACTTCTTCTAAATGCCGCAGATGTTGCTGGGGGTCGAAACACACTTCTAGTTCTGCTGGAGACAACTTTTGGCTAACGCGCGGGTCTTTGCTAATCAAGTTTTGAAAGTTGCCTTCTGGCTTGTTCCAAGCGGTGTGAGCGCTTTCTTGAACGATCGCATAAGCCTCTTCTCGGTTACTTCCCTTGTCTATCAAAGCCAGTAGCACTTTTTGGCTGAACACAACGCCGCCATAACAATTGAGATTCCGTTTCATGTTATCAGGATAGACCAACAGGTTTTTCACCAAGTCGGTTATTTCTATTAGCATAAAATGCGTCAAAGTGCAAGCATCTGGCAAAATTACCCGTTCTACAGAACTGTGGGAAATGTCCCGCTCATGCCATAGGGCAACGTTTTCTAAAGCTGCACCAGCATGACTTCTGACCAGTCGTGCCATTCCTGTCAGCCGTTCCGAACGGATGGGATTGCGCTTGTGTGGCATTGCTGAGGAACCTTTTTGACCTTTGGAAAAGAATTCTTCAACTTCCAAAACGTCTGTTTTTTGCAGATTGCGAATTTCTACAGCAAAGCGTTCGATGGATGCCGCTACCAAAGCTAATTGTTGCACGTAGTCGGCGTGGCGATCGCGGGAAATAACTTGGGTTGATGCCGTATCGGGTTGGAGTCCGAGTTTTTGGCAGGCGATCGCTTCTACACGCGGTTCAACATTGGCATAGGTTCCCACTGCACCGGAAATCTTACCTACGGCGATGGTTTTGCGGAGTATTCTCAAACGTTCTTGGTGTCGCAACACTTCTGCTAACCAACCAGCTAGTTTGAAACCAAAAGTAATTGGTTCAGCGTGAATACCATGCGATCGGCCAGCCATCACTGTATGACGATGTTCTCGTGCTTTTTGGCGAATTACCTCAATCAAATTTTCCAGACGTTGCAATAATATATCAAGGCTGGTAACCAATTGCAGTGCTAAAGCTGTATCCAAAATATCTGAACTAGTTAAACCCAGGTGAATATAGCGTCCAGCATCACCCACATATTCGTTGACATTTGTCAAAAAAGCGATAACATCGTGGCGAACTACAGCTTCAATTTCCAGTACCCTATCGGGGTCAAAATCTGCCTTGGCTTTAATTTCCTCAACCGCCTGAGATGGAATGTAACCAAGTTCAGCTTGAGCCTCACAAACAGCAATTTCGACTTGCAGCCAAGTTTTTAGTTTATAGGCTTCACTCCACAGATTAGCCATTTCGGGCAAAGTATAACGCTCAATCACAGTTTGGCACAGAATACAACCGTCATATTTTACAGTTTAATTAATGTGGATCGCTTTTTAACACAACTTTTTGCTCAGGGACGGAAGCAGTTTTTGAATCCGACGTGATGATGCTAATCGTCCCGTCAGCCTCCATATATGCCAACTTCACATCAGCCAAAAATTCCACACCTTGCTGACGTAACTTGCTCATCAACTCATCATCTGTAATTAACTCTCGTTGCAGATGGCGCTGAATCATCTGACCATTTTTTACCAGTAGCAAGGGTGGCGGATTCAGGAAACGTTGGAACTGGGGAAGTTTGTAGCCCAACCAGTTCAGTAAGTAACTCCAAAAAATCACTGTTCCGACCAGGATAGCGCCTTCAGTAATCGATGTGTAATTACTTGCCATAGCATTTTGAGCAGCTTCAGCAAATAGCACAACTACAAGTAAATCAGTAATTCCTAGTGTTCCTAATTGTCGGCTAGGAAGCAGGCGTAAGACTGAGAACAGCGCTAAGTAGACTAGCGACCCGCGAATAATCAACTCAAAGATGCTAATACTAGGAACAAAAATTGCTCGCCAATCGATAAAAAACCATTTTTCTACTAACACTGATTTTCTTCCTTTTTGAATAGAATTCTGGAAAAAATCCAGTATAAAACCCGAAGAACCCCACCCCGTTAAAATAATTCGTAATACCTCGACTTACTTCGACTACGCTCAGTACAAGTCGCTCGGCACAAGTTCGTAACAAATGACAAATGACAAATGACAAATGACATAAACAATAAATTTCCAGCAATCAAGGATTAAAATCGCTGATTTTTTCTTCTTTTTTTTAAGCGTTTGGGCTTTCTAAAATACTGAAAGAAGCGATTAATAAAGCGAGAATATGGCTTTTTGTTAGTGGATATTTGTCCTGTTGGGGCTTTGTCATTATCATTTGTATTTTTAGATAAAGGTATGGCATTTTTGGTTGGGACTATCCCGCTTCCATATCTTCGAGAATAAACTTGGGTAAATTCAGCACCAAAGAAAAGAATCTGTGCAGCATAGTTAACCCAAGCCAAAATTACCACCAACGACCCAGCAGCACCATAGGTTGATCCAAAACTGCCATTACCTAGATATTGTCCTAATAAAAATCTACCAATAGAAAACAAAACTGAGGTGAGAGCCGCTCCAATTAAGACATCACTCCAAGCAATTTTGACATCTGGTAGAACTTTAAAAATTAGTCCGAACAGGAATGTAGTGATGGTAAAAGAGAGGATGAAATTGAGAATCTGCCAGATGAAATCGACCCCTGGTAACAAGTTGCTAAAGTATGTTACTAATGTTGTTAATGCCGTACTAATTACCAAAGAGACTAAAAGTAGAAAGCCAATCCCGATCACCATTGCAAAGGACAAAAAGCGTAGGCGAATCACGTTATTTATGCCACGTCCAGGTTTGGGTTTAACTTCCCAAATCGTGTTCATCGCATCTTGCAACTCAGTAAATAAGCCTGTAGCACCCAATAGCAGAACTACAACGCTAACTATAGAAGCGATCGCTCCTGTTTGTGGTTTATTAGCATTTGTGATCGCTGTTTGGATGAATTGGGCGCCATCTTTACCGACTAAGCCTTGAATTTGTCCGACGATTTGACCCCTTGCCGCTTCTTCTCCAAATACTGCGCCTGCGATCGCAATTACAATAATTAGCAATGGTGCAATCGAAAAAATCGTGTAATAAGCTAACGCTGCCGCTAACCTTGAGGCTTTATCCTCATTCCATTCTTTGAATGTCTCTTGTAATAATTTCCAAATCGCCTGCAAATTCATCCAATCAGTCTCCTTAAGGGATGGCGCTTACTTCCTGATATATTGGATACTTATTTCATAAGTAGAGGCATCCTCCCAAGGGTGTTCGTGCAGTGTTCTTGAGGAGGAATTTAGAATTTTAACGCGGTGTGCAACTTTGTCTCAAACCTAACCCCCAACCCCTTCCCTTGTAGCGTTGGGGAGCAAAACTAAAGCCTTTCGACCCTTTCTTTGCCTAACGAAGTCCACCTGCATGGACTAAGAAAAAAATAACCGCCCTTTCACTGCATTCTATCGATTGTGCGATACTGAATCGCTTCTGCTACATGATTGGTCTTTAGCTCATCTTCTGCGGCTAAATCTGCAATAGTCCGTGCTACTTTGAGAATGCGATCGCTTGCTCTTGCCGATAAACCTAATTTTCTAATGGCTGCTTCTAATAAATTGCGACTAGGATCATCTAACTTGCACCATTTCTGGAGATGACGACTTTGCATATGGGCATTGCAACGCAGATTTGCTTCTTGTTGGAAGCGGGTAATTGCGCGATCGCTTGCTTGTTGAACTCGTTGGCGTACTGATGTTGATGCTTCTCCTGTAGGTTGTTGGGTAATTTCTTCTGGTTTCAAGCGATTCACTGCAACTTGTAAATCAATTCGATCCATCAACGGCCCAGAAAGTTTTGACCAATATTGTTCACGTTGGCGGGGAGAACAGGTACATTGTTGGATGGTATCGCCATAGTAACCGCATGGACAGGGATTGGTACTCGCTACCAAAGTAAACTGCGCGGGAAACGTTACCGATAGTTTGGTGCGGGAAATTGTCACGTAACCATCTTCTAAAGGTTGGCGCAGAAATTCTAAAACATCTCGTTTAAATTCTGTTAATTCATCCAAGAAAAGCACACCTCTGTGAGATAATGATATCTCTCCAGGACGAGGGAAGCTACCACCACCCACCAGAGAAGGCCCCGATGCAGAGTGGTGGGGACTGCGAAAAGGGCGATCGCGTACTAATGAACCACGATTTTTCAATAAACCAGCTACCGAATGAATGCGAGTCACTTCCAAAGATTCGGCAAAACTCAGGGGCGGTAAAATTCCCGGCAAGCGCCGTGCTAACATGGTCTTCCCACTACCAGGCGGCCCAACAAAAATGAGATTATGCCCACCAGCCGCCGCAATTTCTAAAGCACGACGCCCATGAGCTTGTCCTTTCACCTCATGCAAATCTGCGCCAGGGTAAGATACTGTTGCGATCTCCGTTGTGCCATCTATCTGCACAGGTTTGTAACGTCCCGGATTATTTAAAAAATCCACCACCTCAGATAGATGTTTGCAGCCGTAAACAGCTAAATCTTCAACCACTGCTGCTTCTTGAGCATTATCAGCAGGGAGAACTAAACCTGCAATTCCCATGTTTTGGGCTGCTGCTGCAATGGGTAATACACCAGCCACGGGGCGCAAACTGCCATCTAAAGAGACTTCGCCCAAAAATAGATAATCTCCCAACAAATCAGCGCTAACTTGCTCAGAAGCCGCCAAAATTCCCACACTAATCGGCAAATCGAAACAGGGGCCTTCTTTGCGTAAATCTGCCGGAGTTAAATTGATCACAATTTTCCGCATGGGAAAGGCGAAACCTGCATTTTTTAGCGTTGCTTTGACTCTTTCTCTGGATTCTTGAATCGCTGAATCTGGTAGTCCTAAGACAACAATTCCCGGTAATCCCCCTGACACATCGACTTCTACGCCTACTTTGACGGCATCGATGCCTACAATTGATGCACTCCAGACTCTGGCAAGCATTGCTTCTATAAGAGTATTCCAATAGATATCTCTAGCAGATGAATTGGTAGATTGGCATTAGTAAAACTACATAGACAATTTTTTGGAATTAAGGCTAGTGAACAATGTGAAAACGGTAGAATACGCCCAAATAACTAATGATGCTGCGATAACTTAACCAGACTGACGCCAATCTATCGGTGCTTCGATATAATCAGGTAGACGAGTGGTGCGATCGCCAAGTGCCTCTTTAATCTGCTGCAACTCTAAGTTTTTCGCTCCTGTCAAAATTGTCCCTTCTAGTTTGACATCATTGAGGTTAGTCTCGCAAAAGTTAGCTCCCATCAGGTTCGCCTGAGTCAGGTTAGCTTGATAAAAAGTTGCCCGATGTAAGTTTGCTCCGATCAGGTTCGCCTGATACAGGTCAGCTTCCGTTAAGCTGGCTTCTGAAAGGTTGGCAAAATAGACTTCTGTTTGATGAAGTTTGGCTGCGTTCAAGTTAGCCCCTGAAAGATTAGCACCATTTAAGTTAGCCCCGCACAGATTAGCACCAATCAAACCCGTTTGTTGCAGGTTGGCTTTACCCAATTTTGCTCCTTGCAAGTTAGCTAAAAACAATTTTGCCCCTGAGAGGTTGGCAACTTTTAAGGTTGCTTGTTGCAAGTTAGCTTTATAGAGGTTCGCCCCTTGGAGATTAGCTGCACGCAGACTTGCTCCAGATAGGTTGGCTGACCGCAGGTTTGCCCCAGAGAAGTTGGTACGATTGAGGTTAGCCCAACAAAGGTTCGCTCCACACAAGCTAGCTTTTTCTAATTTGGTTTCATAGAGAATAGACCTAATGAGTTTAGCGCCACTAAGGTCTGCTTCGCTCAAGTCAGCCCCACGTAAGTCAGCCCCACTCAAGTCAGCCCCACGTAGGTCAGCTTGTTGCAGGTTAGCTTTTAGCAGATCTGCTAGTCTAATATCAGTGTTACGTAAATCAAGTTTTTGATCTTTTGGGTCTTCGAGTAAATTACGCCTGCCGATAACACTTAGAGCTGCTTGAATATCAGTGCGTATTTTTGGCAATTCTTCATGAAGGTTTTGCTCCAACTGCTGTGTCCGACGCGACTCACTTCTACGCCTACTTGAAGAAATTGCTCCAAGATATTCCGGCTTTTGTTGTTCCCGTTTTACCTGCTGGATAGGTGCATTCTCTCGCACAAAGGCAGTGAGAATTTCCATAATTGTCCAGTGTTCTTTAGGAAAATCCTGAGCAACCCTTTCTAATGCATAAATTGCGCCTGTTCGGGTTTCAACTTTTTTATGCCCAAGCTGGCCAATTGCGCCCATAAAGCGCTCTGCAATCAACCTGTCTTGATTGAGTTTAGCATTTTGAAGACCAATTTCGATATTTTTCTCAGCTGCGATCGCATTTTTCTGCATCGCTTGGGCACGCCTTGCTGTATAATAAGTATTAAATATTGCAGCCGATGCTAGAAAAACTATTGCAGTAGTTGTTAATGCTTGGTTTCTATACTGAATTTTTTCCTGAATTGACAATTGTTTTATACTAGACAATACGAAAAAAATTACAGTCAAGGAGAAGCCAAATATAACTGTTATAGTTATCAACCAATTCAACACAGCATCTGTCTTTTTAGAAGACATGGTAAAGATTTTCCTTACAACCTAGAATTATTACGTAGATGTTGGGGAAAAGTAGTATAGCATTTAGCAGAAAATTATAATAGTTGTCAACACAATTCGCAATTCGCTTTTTCGCCCATTCGCAATTAATGCCCCAGGATAAATCCTGGGGCTTGAACCTATGTCATAGCAGAAATAAACCACCCATTGCAAATCATATTAGGGACTTCCAAGAAATAAATTACCCAAGTAAACGAACCACAGAGCCACAGAGAACACAGAGAAATGAGGAGGAGAGAGTTTTTTGAGTATTTTTTTATTTGGAAGTCCCTTAGTGCTTTACTCAGAGAATTTGGTTTCTCTGAGGTTTGCCCCATCGAGTATGGCATCATTGAGAATTGCCCCATGCAACTCAGCTAGATATAAACTTGCACGACGCAGGTTAGCTCCAGAAAGGTTAGCTCTTTTTAGGTTGGCTGCACTGAGGATTGCTCCTTCTAGGTTGGCTAGATATAAGTTAGCTCCTTCTAAGTTCACTGCACTAAGTATTGTCCCTGCTAGATTAGCTTCTCTGAGATTTGCCCCAGCAAGATTAGCTTGATAAAAATTTGTCTGCTCTAAGTTCGCCCCATTCAAGTTTACTCCTCTCATGTCCGTGTAGCTCAAATCAAGTT
>NZ_JAIVFV010000259.1 GCF_020829445.1 Nostoc sp. CHAB 5836 | reverse complement strand
TCTAGTCGTTGGTCACGAGCCGATTTAACAATTCCCATCGCCTATCAAGCCGATACAGAAGAGGCTTTGAAGTTGATTGAAACTGTTGCTTTCCAGATGAATCAAGAAATGCAATGGCAGCGTCAAATTTTGGAACCGCCGCAAGTTTTGGGAATAGATCAATTTGGCGATCGCGGTTTGATTATTCGTGTTTGGATTAAAACACAGCCCCTCAAACAATGGGATGTAGCACGGGAACTTCGCCGCCGCCTGAAAGTTGCCCTAGACGAAGCTAGAATTTCCATCTCTGTGCCTCAACAAGCAATTTGGGTCAATGACGATCAGTTGTTAAATTTTCAGGGGAATGGCAAAGCTAATTAAAAATTTGGGTTCATTACCGCATTTTTCAGTATGAAAGCTACAGTAGATTAACCCTTCACCTCACCAACTGCGCGGCAGAATTGAAAAATTGACGACATAACCCCTTTGTGACTAAAACTGTTGTCAACAAGTTAGCGAAAGCAACCATGAACATAATCAAAATTTCATAGGATATAGCATCCAAGGGTTTCACACCAGCTAACAACTGTCCGGTGGTAATTCCTGGTATTGCGACCATACCTATGAGTATCATTTGATTGACAGTAGGAATTAATCCGGCTCTGATAGCGTCTTTGCGGTACTGGCTAACTGCTTGCTCTGGAGTTGCGCCTAAGCTTAAGTGGGTTTCGATTTCGAGATGGCTGGAATTAATGGTGCTGACAAGGCGATCGCCTGCGATGGCAGCTGCATTGGTAGCATTACCTAAGACTATCCCTGCTAAGGGAATTATATACTGTGGTTCGTACCATCTTTCTGGTTGAATGATCAAAAAATTGCTGTAAAGCACTGTCAGTGCGGTACTAATTAAAATTGCACCCCACACCAAAGGCAACACATGAGGAATTTTTTGGCTGATACGATTTCGTGCGACAATCGCCGTAATTGTCAGCATTATTGCTAATAGGGCCAAAACTGCCCAAGCATTATCTAAAGCCAAGATGAAATCTAAAATGTATCCCAATACAAGAAGTTGTAAGATGGTTCTCCCAGTAGCAAGGGCTAAGTTCAACTCTAATCCTAATTTTTCCCAGGCAGATACACCAATGGCGATCGCCATCAATCCCACAGCAATAGCTAAATCGACAAAATCCAGCTTGATCAGATCCTGCATGGGTTTTCTATCTCCCGGTATTTTCTTCTCAAAGCAGTCCACACAAGAGGAACTTTGATCCAACACATCGGATCTGGGTTGATATAAGTAAATACGTTTCGTAACATACTTAGTTTTTTCACACTAACGTACTTATATCACTTTCATTAATTCCAAACTGGTAGACCAAAACATGGTAAACACCTAGGATCGCAAGGCAGAAGTCACGCATTTACGCATTCAAAAGTTTTGTACATCAAAGCTTTTGCAAGTTTTAAAATGGTAGCTTGATTTTTGCCAAGCTGTACTAGTATGCCTACTATCTGTAAATTAAATGTGCGGTGGTTTACAGCGCCACAATTTAAGTAAAAACCCTAATAGATGCGTATCTGGGGCGATAGTCTCTTAGTAGCTTGTTTTTGATGAACAATTCAATCAGCAAAAATTGACTGTCGAAGTGCATCCTTTGTATCTCCTGATAAAATAAGAACTCATGATCCAAAGTGTAAATCCTATCCCTGCCTTTGATATCAAACAGCAATACACCACCATCGAAGCAGAAGTAAGTGCAGCTGTCTTAGAAGTTTTGGCTTCTGGCCGCTATATTGGCGGCCCCTTAGTCGAAGGCTTTGAGCAACAGTTTGCCGCTTATAATACGGTTACTGAATGTGTGGCTTGTAATTCTGGTACTGATGCGCTCTACTTAGCGTTACGAGTCTTGGATATTGGTGCAGGCGATGAAGTGATCACAACGCCTTTCACCTTTATTGCGACATCTGAAGTCATTAGCGCCGTGGGTGCAAAGCCCGTTTTCGTTGATATTGACGTTAATACGTTTAATTTGGATGTCGAGCAAGTAGCGGCGGCGATTACACCCAAAACCAAAGCGATTATCCCGGTTCACCTATTTGGACAACCTGTGGATATGACCTCATTGATGGCGATCGCTCAGTCTCACAACTTGTCAGTAATTGAAGATTGCGCTCAGTCTACAGGCGCAATTTGGGCTGATCAAAAAGTCGGAAGTATTGGACATATTGGTTGCTTCAGTTTCTACCCTACCAAAAATCTTGGTGGTTGCGGCGATGGCGGGGCAATAACGACTAATGACCCAGCGATCGCTACTAAACTGCGAATACTACGAGATCATGGTAGTAAAGTGCGATATTTACATGAGGAGATAGGCGTAAATAGCCGCTTGGATGCTCTTCAAGCAGCGATCTTGCAGATTAAGCTGCGTTATTTAGATATTTGGAATGATCGCCGCCGAGATATCGCCAATTATTACTACGAGTTTCTCAGTCAAGTTTCGGGGATCATTCCGCCCCAAGAATTACCTGGGGGTATTGGGGTATGGAATCAATACACTATTCGCATCGCAGGCGAAGGGCGAAATGGTGCTAGCGCCAAATATCGAGATTGGGTGCGTAGTCAATTGCAAGAGCAGGGTGTGAGTTCAATGATTTACTACCCCTACCCTTTACATTTGCAGCCAGTTTATCAAAGTCTAAACTATCAAATTGGAGACTTACCAATAGCAGAGCAAGCTTGCCATGAAGTCATAGCTTTACCCATGTTCCCAGAATTGGCACGACAGCAGCAAGACCAGGTTATTTATGCGTTGAAGGATTGTTTGGGGTGAAGGGGGGATGAGGGAGCAGGGGGAGCAGGGGGAGCAGGGGGAGCAGGGGGAGATGAGGGAGCAGGGGGAGCAGGGGGAGATGAGGGAGAAAAGCACGACAAGAAGTAAATTTTTACCATTACTTCCTCATCCCCCTCATCCCCCTCATCCCCCTCATCCCCCTCATCCCCCTCATCCCCCTCATCAACTACTAAGCGATCGCACGGCTGCTAGCAGTCACCAAAGCTTCCACTAAGCCACGCACAGCAGCAATCATTGCTACTTCGCTATTGAGTTGGTTGATGGCGGAACCCACACCGACGCCAGCAGCACCAGCCGCGATCGCTAATGGTGCAGTAACGCTAGAAATGCCTGAAGCACACAATACTGGTACTGACACCACACGAGAAATCTCAAAAGCTGCTGCCAAACTGGGGGCAGCTTTTTCAATTAATCCTAGAGTTCCAGGGTGAACTGGGTTACTGCTAGTACCGCCTTCGGTTTGGATAATATCTGCTCCAGTTTTCACCAGTTCTTCGGCTAACTGTACTTGTTGATCTAGTTCCAAAATGTGAGGAACGGTGACAGATAAGGTGATTTCTGGAAGCAAAGCGCGGGTTTGCTTGGTGAGCGCTAGCACTTCGGGAGCCTCAAAGCGGCGACCTTGAGCATAGAATGAATCGAAATTGCCAATTTCTATTAAATCAGCACCAGCTGCCACAGCTTGCACAAATTTCTCTGGCTCTACTGCTGATACACAAACTGGTAAATTTGTCAAACTTTTAACTAGCTGGACTAAGGCAGGATCGGCGGCGATATCGACAAAAGTAGCACCGCCCAATTCAGCAGCTTTTACGATAGCAGCAACGCTAGCGGCGTCGAAGTTATTCAAGCCGCTAATCACTTTTAGAACACGGCGGTTAGTAAATGCACGTTGGAGTGTGGAATGCATCGTCATAGTTTGGCTTTTGAAGCTACGAAAATTAGGTATATTCTACCGTCCCTCAGTTGATCAGGGGCTAAATTACTATCGCAGTTGCCAAATCTTGATAGTTTTATCCTTTTTCTCGGATTAGCGATCGCTAATATTGTAAAACTTCGCTTTTGGAGTTTACTCTGCTAATTCACCTAGGTATTAAATGCAGCAAAATCTTATACCAGTTCTTTGTGAAGTTGCATAGAATTTGACCCCACCTCTTAGTCCCTGAACGAAGAGCAAAGATGGAAAAAGCCAGTTCCCTCCTCGATTTCGGGGAGGGTTAGGGTGGGGTTCTTAGTAAGGGTTTTAAGCTTATTTACGTTTCGTAACATACTTCAGTTTTTTCGCACCAACGTACCTAAGTTAGTTTTGAGGGTTTGTAGTAAGCACAAAGCGTGCTTAGGAAATAAGGACTGAAGTCCTGACTACGAACTTGCTTACCCATCAATTTAAACTTGGGAGATGTCTAGTCAAACTCTGGAGGCCATAAATCTGCAATTGGTACTTCCCATCCTGGAAGCAGATCGGGAACTGTTAAAATATCGCCATCACGAAGTATTATTGCCTCTTGTCCAAAGTTGTAAACTTCAACAATCCGCTCATCTGGATTGAGCAAAATTCCTACCTTAGTTCCTAAACTCAGGAATTCTTGAATTTTGGCTCTGAGATCCTCTAAATTATCGCTAGGAGACTTCACCTCTACAGTCAAATCGGGAGCCAATTGAGCAAAAGACTTGGGACTACGACGCAAGCGTTCGGCTAAAACAAATGAGGCGTCCGGTGCGCGTAAATCGGAGTTTGGCAATCTGAAACCAGCGCTAGAAGCTGCTGTTCGTCCGAGTTTGCGCGGTCTAACCCAGTTACGTAACTGGGCTACCATTTCGGCTGCAACCTCATCTGATTCGTATCCTGATGGACTCATAACAATAATATTACCCTTGACTAGTTCCATGCGAAAGTCGGGATGCTGTTGCTGCATTTGTTCCAAGTCTTCAAGGGTCAGGGACATAAAACCTCTCTAGGAGCGATCGCTTTATTTTGCCTAGAATTACTATACCGTAATACTTATAGACCTCTCCAGGAGCGATCGCCCCATGAATTCCCCAGTCATCGCCAAACCTGTTACTCCCAAGACTTCCTATGTTTTGCTGTATAACGTCAGTTGGGATCAACTAGAAAAGCTAGATGTAGACCTAGAAGGTACAGGTGCGCGACTAACTTATTTAGATGGAATTTTAGAAATTATGTCCCCAGTTTCCGATGACCATGAAGATGCTAAAAGTACTACAAGTCGCTTGTTAGAGGCATACCTGAGAGAAAAGAAAATTCGCTTCTATGTTAGAGGAAGTGCTACACTCGGCAAACGCAAAGATGGTACGCGACGAGAACCAGATGAGTCTTATAACTTTGGGACTAAAAAACCGATTCCAGATTTGATTATTGAAATTATTGTCACCAGTGGCGGAATTAATAAGTTGGAGATATACAAGCGTCTGAAAGTTCCAGAAGTTTGGTTTTGGGAAGATGGGCTACTTTCGGTATATTGTTTGCGAGGTGAAGAATATGAAAAAGTGTCCAAAAGTTCTTTTTTCCCCGACTTAGATATAGAATTGCTAGCGCAGTATTCACGCATGGCGGATCAGTATGATGCAGTCAATGACTTTAGCCAGGTGATTCGAGAACATGGATAAAGTTGAAAAAACAGGATATAATCCAATACGCTTGGGATAAGACTAAAACCCTTGTCCAGTGGACAGTGTAGAGACGTTGCAATGCAACGTCTCTACAGCCTATGGTTCTCCAGAAAATCCTTAACCCAAGCGTATTGGGATATAACCATTAAAATCGAATATTATTGGTTATTTTTCATTCAATCAAATACTCATAAGTAAGTTGGCGCGAAAAAATCAAAGTATGTTACGAAACGTAAATAACCTTAAAATCTTTACTAGTGACCAATACTTCGACTTACTTCGACTACGCTCAGTACAAGTCGCTCAGTACAAGTGACAAAGGACAAATGACAGCTTTAGCCAGTTAGCTTTAATTGCGCCGACCTACTTACTATAATAAGCTTCTAATTAAAGCATCTGTGATATTTTTGATAGCTGCAACTCGTTGCGTGCAAAATTCTGCGGCTTTTCGGTTTACTAATTCCCATTCTTCACTAACTAACCTTAACCGACTAATCGCTTCATCACGGATGACAGGATGCAGCCAGTATTGTCCTTTTTTCGCTTCTATTAAAGACAAATCTTGCACAGCTTTAATCACACCTCTACGTTTTTGTTCTGCTACATCCCAGAGCAAACATAAAACTCCCTCAATAGGTACTGAAGTCAGGATATCTTGATAAGGATACCATCCTAAACGACAGAGGAGGCGATAGGCTTCTAAGTTATTTTCTTGGAGACGGGTAAATTGACTGGCGACTAAATCTTTTAACTCTCTTTCTCCTAATAAATCTGTACGGTTTTCCTGCCAATAGGCGTGGATGTCACCATGAAAATCTGTCAATATTGCTCCTCGGAGAATTTGCATTGCTTTGGCATTACCTCCATAAGCTCTGCACATTTCACTGAGAATACTACAATCGCAGTTGATGTGGCAACTACGGAAGAACTGTCGCCAAGCTTCATCATCTAAACCTTTGAGTGCATAGAGATGAACCTCCACACTAGACTCCCGCAAACGCTGACGACTTGTTACTAAAGTAACTGAATGCACATCTGAATCTGCTAATACTCTCAATAGCTCAACATAAGGGCGACGATATTCTAGAATTTTGCCATTTTTATCGAGGGCAGTTTCTAGATTATCAATAAATACCCCAATTTTAGAAGTTTGTTCTCGGAGTTTGCGCCGTAGTCGTTCTAAGCTGATACCAAAGTCTCCTCCCGGTTCTTCGTTAAAGTATCGCCGTAGCCATTCTTCAACCACACTCTCTACAGGAGTAAGATTTTGAATTTCTGTGGCCATCCACAGAAATTCAAAATCTTACTCCTGTAGAGAGTGTGGTTGAAGAATGGCTACGGCGATACTTTAACGAAGAACCGGGAGGAGACTTTGTAGGACGCGATCGCCAAATAGCCGAACTCCACACCTTAGTCAGTCGGGGAGAAAAAGTTA
>NZ_JAIVFV010000258.1 GCF_020829445.1 Nostoc sp. CHAB 5836 | reverse complement strand
GTTCCCAGGTCAGATTGCTACGGTATGCTTTAGTCATTCGCTCACAGGGTGCTGGTTTCTACAAAATTCAGCATACGCCTTGTGAGCTTTCTTACACTAGCCCCCCACTTTTAAAACATCCTCTCAGCCCTGATTTTGAGGACTTCAGTCCTCACTACAAACTAAAAATAATATGCCAGTTACGTAAGTCCTATCTATATTTTTCACGACTGATTTAGGATTGCTATATAAGTAGTTAGAATAATTAAGAGCATCTAGTTCTGAACCTGGAAGGACAAATCTCTATGGTATCAGCCACTATTAATATAGGTACTCTTAGCTCTGAGGCATTCGTTGCTGGCTATCTGGATGATGTACGCTACGAGTTAATCGACGGAGAACTAATCGACTTGGAACCCACTGGACTTCATGAACAGGTAGCTGGGTTAATTAATCGTAAGCTCAACGTAGCAATTGATCTGCTCAATTTGCCTTGGTTTATTCCCATGAAATGCCTGATTAAACCATTAGGTCAAAATTCAGCCTTTAGACCCGATGTCGTGATTCTTGATCAGACGACTTTGGCAAATGAGCCATTATGGAAAACTGAGCCAGTGATTACACTAGGCAATTCTGTGAAATTGGTCGTAGAGGTTGTCAGCACCAATTGGCAAAATGACTATGCTAGGAAAGTGGAAGACTACGAAGCTTTAGGGATTGGGGAGTATTGGATCGCAGATTATCTAGGGTTGGGAGGAAAACGCTACATTGGCTTATCCAAAGAACCGGTGATTACAATTTATCAGTTAGTCGATGGAACTTATCAAGGACGACAATTTAGGGGAACAGAACGCCTCATCTCCCAAACATTCCCAGACCTGAATTTGACGGCAGAAGAGATATTTGTTGCAGGTCGCTAGAGCAAATATACTTAGCGATTAGAAATCGCGGCTACACAAACTTTCGTCCGCCTACGCGGACTCAAAGAATTTGAAACCCAGGTCGGTGGGTAAAGTCTCGTATAGCCCAATACGCTTGGGTTAAGGATTTTGTGGAGAACCATAGGTCTGTAGAGACGTTGCATTGCAACGTCTCTACACTGTCCACTGGACAAGGGTTTTAGTCTTATCCCAAGGGTGTTGTCTTATAATTATCTTCCCAACTTATTGGGAATACCTTCACAACCACCAGGAATAGTACCTCTAGTTTTTTCGCCACCCCAAGTGCAACAGTAGTTACGTGTAGATTCAGACATCCGTTGCACATTGCTGAAATCGGCATTTTCTACCACAGCGCCAGTTTGTTCGCCGGTTTGATAATCTGGTGGTTCGGTGCGACTGCGGGGTGATGCTTTGTCTACTGTACCGTAAAATAGGCGAATACCGTTGAGGTCAGCCCCACTGAGATTAGCATGATATAAAATTGTGCGGGAAAGGTTGGCTTTTACTAAGTCACAACCGCTCAAGTTAGCGCGGACAAGATTAGCTTCGCTCAAGTCAGTCCAACGTAAATCGGTATTAGAAAGGTCTGCTCCTGCTAACATTACGCCTAAATCGATAATGCGCACACCTTCCAAGCGGTCTTCTGCGTAACCACCATTACCGTTGAGAATGGCTCGACCTAAGCGCCGATCGCGTTTTAGGGGTGAGAGCAACTTAGAACGTGAAAGAAAGCGGAGAATTTTCGCTTTACCACTACCATCGACACTACTCAAAATTGCCGCAGTCCGTCCTTCAGCGATCGCTCTTTCTTGGGGCCAATCTTCTAATAATCCTTCTTCATCTAATACCAAGTCTGAAACACCTTGGAAATAGGAATCAATCGTTTGTTGCTGAGTGATAATATTTTGCTGAACTGTTAGCAGGTTTTGCTGAATTGTCAAATCTTTGGAAATGACGTATTGTCGCCATGCTACGTAAACGGCGATGATGGCGATGAGAATTTGCCCCAAAGCGCCAAACCATTCTGCTAGGGTTCCAGAAACGTCCCAGTTAATTTGGCGTCCCCAAGCAAGTAAGCGATCGCCTACACCTGTGAACCTGATCAAGCCGATGATCGCTACTAGTAGTCCCAAAAACGCCACAAACAGGGTGCGTTCTTGAGGTGAAAACCATTCGTCTAAAACTACTTGTAACCAAGGTAACAGTATCGCAAGGGATAGCAGCAAAGTCATCAGCGTTCCGATAATGCCGATGATCCAGTTATTGAGGATAACTCCAATGAAGGTGATGGCGATCGCTATTATAAGAATCAGCAATGCCCTCGGCTTCACTGTAAATTGGTTGGTAATCGGTTGCTTGAAGTCAGAACGGGCAAGTTTTAGAGCAGTTGTATGCTGCGGAGATTGCAAAGATGCGATCGCACCAAGGGCTTGTTGCGTCGCTAGTGCTTCTGAGCTTACGTTGTTCTCAGTTGCACTTCCGTCAAAGTCATCTGGCTGCAAGTCGTTTTCTGGGATAGGTTCTGGGGTTGGTAGATTAGAGGAATCGGATTCAATCGTCATGTTGTCTATTTTGCCCCAGCAGATTCAGATCAACCATATCCAGCTTGAAAAACTTGATCAACTGTTAAAATCAATTCAGAAAAAGAAAACGAGTGAATACGTTGTTTACCGCCGTAGGCATCGCTGCCTCTAAATTGAGTAACTTGGTACTCACCATCGATTAATTGATAAACTGAGATAGTAGGTTGCTTAGGATTACCAATAAACTTTCTAGCACCTATAGCAGCGTAATCTACAATCCAATATTCTGCAATACCTATAGCTTCATAATCCGCCATTTTTTTGTAATAATCATCTCGCCAATTAGTACTAACAACTTCAATAACCAATGGAATAGATGCAGCTTGAGATACAGTTGATTCCTTTTTCCATAAAAGCTCATTTACTAAATTTGGGCGATTGATTACTAATATGTCAGGTGAATAAGCTGATTCACTTTCAAGTGGTTTGACTAATACAGTTTTTGGAATGTAATAAGGTAGATTTAGACGCTTGATATCAGCAGATATTTCTAGTGCCAAAAAACCCACAACATCTTCATGATCACCCGTTGGTTGTGCCATTTCAACTACAAATCCATCATGCAGTTCATAACGTTTACCTGTGTTATCAGGATACTTAGCGACGAATTCATCAAATGTGACTAGTTTTTTCTGTAAAGTTTGAGTCATGGTGTCTTTTCATTCTCCTGTTTCATATTGTCTAAGGGTCGATCTAAGTAGAGCGACGCAAATAAAGCTAACTGGCTAAGGCTGTCATTTGTACTGAGCAACTTGTGCCAGCAAGTTACCACAATTAAGAATTTTGATCAACGCAATGTGCGACTTATTCTTGGAACCCCGCTTCCATTCCTCTCCCCCACAGTCCGAGAGGCTTTGATTTTTGCTCCCCTTCCCTCGTAGGGAAGGGGTTGGGGGTTAGGTTTGAGAGAAAGTCGCACATCGCGTTATCTATTACTTTTTAGCAGATGACTGTCAGGAAGCAAAGCTAATCTCTTTTGTTGAAAGTTCAAAATGTTATTGTTGGATACTTCTCTGCGTGCGCGACAGAAGACTGAAGTTTCAGATCCAAAACACCCATTACTATTATAAACCACCTCAATTCTATTGTTCTGAGTTAATTGCCAGTATCTGTGACGCCACTGTCCAGAAGAACATGTAGCTGTGGCATCATCAGAGGCATATGTTCCTCTATAAAAAATAACGCCTCCATAACTCATCCCCGCCGGTGGATTATCGGAATTAATCATATACGGTTGCTTGTTATAGATCCTCACTCCCACATTCCAGTAACTGCAAACAACTGGTAATGGCTCAGTTGTGTTATAAGAAATTGCATATTCGTACCTAGCACTTGGATAGTTTTGAATCTGACAAGTGTTTACATCGATCTGGCTGAGATTTGCACATTGAATCCAATCACTTGCATAGGCTGGCGAAACCACAAAGATACCTATAAAAACTGAAACGAGTTTACAAAAGTTTTGAGTTTTTGTTTTCACTTTCTTATTCATCATAATCTTGTGATGTTTTGCAAATAGGTCTACTTTAAAGGGCAGCGATATAGCCAACAGCTACTATTCGGAAAATACTAAATTGTCTTGTACCAAAAGTACAATACCAAAGGAAAAATTCCAAGAGAATCAATTTATACAAAACTTAATTCCAGATGGTTGCGTTAGAGGATGTTTTAGAGACCATTTATAAAGTAAGCCTTAAATTGTCGGGTGCGTTATAGCGGTTCTCAATTGCATGGAATACAGACCTAACGAGAACAGCCCCAACCCTTGTAGCGTTGGGGAGTAAGACTCAAAGCCTCTCTCCTTTTAGGAGAGAGGTTTGGAGAGAGGTCAAACTGTATTGCATCCAAACGAAAAGCGCTATAAAGCTGAGAGTACGGCATCTGGAGATATGGTGCGTTACGGCTAAATTAGACTTTCTCAAACCCTCAGCGTAGGTTTTGGTGCAACATCAATTGGAGATCCCCCTTAGTCCCCCTTTTTAAGGGGGAAAATAAGGCATTTTGAGCAAGCTTTTTTAAGGGGGGTTGAGGAGATCGAGTCAAAACCTACGCAGTATTGGGTTGGGACGGGCTACCACTTCTTTTCAGATACAAGGTTGGGTTTCACGACCTTCAACCCAAGCTACACATTTTTATTTTTTGGGCTTAACCGAACCGTATTGGATCAGATTGTATCGAAGGTAGCAGAACCAAAGAAGGAATGTCATGATTCTGAGATGTATCTTTGGGCAGTTAAGTCAAGTATGTGAAATATTTATTAATATAATTAATAGAAAGTGTAAATTCAGCGTCAGGAGTCACAAAAAATTCCCAATGGCAGGTATTTCGCATGAATCACCAAATTTCTCACCAACGGAACGGAAAATCATGAAAGACCAAAAACCATCAGACTCTAAGGAATTCGTCGGAAATCTCAAGAATGGGATTTGGCTGTTTGGGCTGTCATCATGGGTATTTGGCATTACCGATCGCAGTATTGCTTCCTTTGCGGATGGCTATCTATCTGCTTTGGATTTGACGCAACTATTCACAGCAGCCACGTTCTTTGTGGCATGGCTATTTTTGAAACCGTGAGAGGGGAAGCATAACTTTGCCGCAACAACCAGCTTGTGCTTCCAATGTTTTACTCATTTTACTAACTGGAACAACTACCCCACTTGTTAAATAATGAGGTGATTTTTGGATGGCAGTAAATCCCAGTCGTAAATAAAATCCTTCAGCATAAAGACTAGCAGTTGTAATTACCTTATCTATACCTTGCTCAGCTGCTTCGTTGCAAAAATGTTGAACTAAATCACGACCAACCCCTTTACCTTGATATTTAGGATGAACATAGAGTCCGATAAGTTCATCAACCATGAAACTAGCAAAACCGATAACAGCATCTCCCTCGATGGCAACCCAGAAAGTTTCCACTTTCATTCTTTTCAAGATATTTGAACCATCAGGTTTGTCACGGTAATTACGCCAAGCTAAAAGTTCTTTTTGGGTGTAGAAAGTTGCAGGTAAAGCTTTGATAGCAGCAATATGAATTGCACTCAGCATCCACGCATCTGTTTTCTGGGCAGGTCGAAGAGATATTTCGTTAGCGCTCATAGATTCAGGGCTAGCATTCAGATTACATCTCTGTAATATCAACTTTGATTAGAGAAAATTTTAGTCGCTTAGAGGATGTTTGAAAAGTATTGGGCTGAATTGTCAGGCGATCGCTTGGGTTCAACGCCAGTGTAAACGCTAATTTGCCAAAATATAGATGTAGGCTAGAATAACTACGCTTTCAGCATAGCTTGATTAGCTACACTCAGGAGCAAGAGTCGGGTGGTTAATAAGACAGAGGAAGAGAGTATGGACAGCAGCAACTGGTTGCAACAGCTAATGATGGTCGGTCTTGGCACAACGTCTTTAGTAGCAGAAAAACTGCGGCAAGTCAGCGATGATTTAGTTAAAGACGGAAAGCTCAATCCTGAGCAAGCCAAGGCGGTAATAGATGATATTGCCCAGCAATTAAAGTCGGAACAGGGAAACTGGGATGTGCAAATGCAACGGCAAATGCGAAATATGATGCAGGATTTGGGGGTGGGTCGGCAGTCAGAAGTGGACGAACTACGGGGTAGAATTGACCGTTTAGAGCGTCAAGTGCGCGATTTGGAAAATAAGCTTTGGCGTTAAAATGCCCTTTCTGATTTAAACTAAATGTGTCCTGTTGGTAATCTTTTTGCCAGGATACCTAAGTAAGGAGAACTGATTTTGAAACCAATTTTCCTCAGCGTGGCGTTCATGCTGGTGTGTGTTGTGCTTTTGGTTGTGGGGCAAGTAAGCAGTAAACAGAATACTGCCATTGCTGCCGAGATCACCCAAACGCCGCCAGCGTCTACAACTGTAACTGAAAACAAGATCTTAATTGCGAGTAATACTATGTCAGATGCGAATGCCGTAACTACCCCCTCTGGATTAAAGTATGTCGAGTTAAAAGAGGGGACTGGGGCGACTCCTCAACCTGGACAAACGGTTGAAGTTCACTATGTCGGGACTCTAGAAGATGGTACTAAGTTTGATAGTTCACGCGATCGCGGCCAACCCTTCAGCTTTAAAATTGGCGTTGGACAGGTAATCAAAGGATGGGACGAAGGACTTAGCACCATGAAAGTAGGCGGTCGTCGTCAGTTAATCATCCCCTCAGAGTTAGGTTATGGCTCTCGTGGTGCTGGTGGCGTGATTCCACCCAACGCCACTCTGCTGTTTGATGTGGAATTGCTGGGAGTTAAGTAAAAACTAGGGAATTGGGCATGGGGCACTTGTACTGCCCTCAGTCTCCCCCATCTCCCCCATCTCCCCCATCTCCCCCATCTCCACCATCTCCCCCATCTCCCCCATCTCCCCCATCTCCCCCATCTCCCCCATCTCCCCCATCTCCCCCATCTCCCCAATCTCCCCCATCTCCCCAATCTCCCCCATCTCCCCCATCTCCCCAATTCAATGGCTAAATTTTTAAATTTTGAAACTTTGTAAATTGTGGATTAAACAAAAGTTTCGCACTACCTGTAGGC
>NZ_JAIVFV010000257.1 GCF_020829445.1 Nostoc sp. CHAB 5836 | reverse complement strand
TTACCAAAATCTGACGGTGAAGATTAAAGTCCGCTGGCATCTTCCCAAATCATTTGGGTATGACACCTACAATGGCACTACTTCTACGCTAATACACATTGCTAACGGAGTGTGGTTAGAAACAAGGAAAAGACCGCGAAATGTAGTGGCAACTATTGAAAGGATCACAGAAGAAGAATTCATTACAATGGTTGATGAAGCAGCAAACAAGTAACTGAAATCTGTAGTTAGTGGCAGAATTCAGGAGGAGGCAGTGCGATGGACGGGAACTCCTGCATAAAGCAACTGCCATTCAGAAGTGAGGAGTCAGGAGTAAAACAGTCTCTGCATTTGGCTTCGAAGCTGAGATTTTTTGCCTGACGCTTGTTGCAAAGTACTATATAAAAGTAGGAGAGCATTATGGGAGCTATAAAACGCCGCAAAATGCTGAATTTAACTGTCTTAGGCTCCCTGAACTGGGCACTTGGATGCGTGCCAAAAGCACCACTGGGGCAACTACCACCTCTTGCGCCGACTCCTCTTAATGAGCAAAGGACTGCTTTGATGAAAGATACTGTCCTGGTAATTGGTGCTGGTATCGCTGGTATAGCAGCGGCCAGAATTCTCCACGCCCAAGGATTGAAAGTGACTATCCTAGAAGGACGCGATCGCATCGGTGGTCGCATCTGGACTGACTATTCTTGGACAGATACACCCATTGACTTAGGTGCTTCTTGGATGAATAGTATGAGTAATAACCCGATCGTTAAGCTAGTTAATGAATTTAAAATCAACATAATCCAGACCCAATATCACGCACCTGCATCTATCTATACTACAGATGGCAAGTTACTGACAGAGAACGAGCAGGCGGGAATAAAAACCCGCTTTCAGCAAGTAATGTCTAAGTTAGAAAGAGAACGGGAAGCACTCAATCACGATCTGCCATTAAGTACAGCATTTGAACGGGCAATCAACTCTCAAAATCTACCAGTTAAACAGCAGCGTGAACTCAGACATTTTATCCACGCACTTGTAGAACAGGATTATGCAGCCGATGCTAAAGACCTTTCTCTGTGGTATTGGGATGAGGCTGATGACTTTTACGGTGGAGATGCGATTTTTCCGGGTGGCTACGAGCAAATTATCGACAAACTCGCAGCAGGGTTAGATATCAAACTAAAGCAGATTGTTCAAAAGATTGAGTACAACGACAAACGAGTAAAACTAACTACTAATCAGGGGGTCTTTGAAGCCAGACGTGCCATAGTTACAGTGCCACTAGGAGTATTGCAGAGCGGTGCAGTGACATTTTCACCACCTTTACCACAGCGCAAAGCTGCTGCAATTAAAAACCTGCGTATGGGTGTACTCAATAAACTTTGGCTGCGCTTTCCTCAATGTTTTTGGCCCAAAGATAGCGAGTGGTTTGAATATATAGGTTCAGAAATCGGTGTTTGGTCAGAGTTCTTTAACTTCTTTAAGTACTCCGGCAAACCGATTATCGTCGCTTTGAATGTCGGCACACACAGCCGGGAACTCGAGAAATTATCAGACCAAGCAATTGTCGCTGAGGCAATGAAAGTCCTGCGCCAAATGTACGGAACATCAATTCCTAATCCCGACGCGTGGCAGGTAACGCGTTGGGCATCCGATACTTTTGCTGGTGGATCTTACTCTTACATTTCACCTGGTGCTACAGGTAGAGACTATGATGCGTTAGCCGCACCAGTTGGTCAAAGTCTCTTTTTTGCTGGGGAAGCAACACATCGAAAGCAATATGGAACAGTTCAAGGTGCATACCTCTCTGGAGTACAAGCTGCAAAAGCTATTGTAGAACTGGCGATCGCTAATAGTCCGCTATTGATTGCGTCGAAGAACTCGAGAATTTACCACGTTTCTCCAGATTGTTTGGACGTGCAAAATATCCCACCAGAAAATCGAATTGAGGGCCCAGCAGCTAGCAAAGGTCGCAAGCGCCATTTAGACTGCCCGAGAAAGCCAAGTACACCAGAAAAATAACTGTGTGAACTTTTTAAAGTATTTCTTGATCAAAATCTAGCATCTACCAAAAATGAAAATTATTAAGGCAACTGAAAAATATGAGGATTGGCTACGCGATCGCATAACTTTGATCCAAGAAGACTTGGAATCCAAGCACGAGTATATGGCGGGCGGTCTCTACGATTTTATGCGAGCCACATTCTATCGATGGATACAAATATGGCTAGAAAATTTTGCTGACCTTGATTCTGCGCCAGTTGTGCTGGCTGTAGGAGACCTACACACAGACAACTTTGGTACGTGGCGTGATATCGAGGGTCGCTTGATTTGGGGAATCAACGACTTCGATGAAGCTTACCCACTACCCTATACATTTGACCTAGTTCGGCTAGCAACCAGTGCCTACATGGCCATCAGTGAGGATGACAGCTCGATTGAGATGCAATTGATCAGTAACGCCATTCTCGCTGGTTATAGAAAGGGGTTGAAGTCTGGCGGCGAACCATATGTGCTAGCTGAGTATAATGCATGGCTGAGAGACTTAATGCTAGTGAGTCTTAAAGATCCACTAGATTTTTGGGAAAAGCTCGACATGCTTCCGACCTTAAAACAAGATTTACCTGAGGAGGCCAAGCAAGCTATTGAAAATACTCTGCCAAGACCAAAAATACGTTATCGACCAGCACACCGTACCGCAGGTTTGGGTAGCTTAGGAAGGCGTCGTTATGTGGCCCTGATCAAACTCTGTCGTTCCCATGCAGCCCGTGAAGTGAAAGAACTAACAGCCTCAGCCTGCTTATGGGCGTTGGGCGACAAGGGTTCAAGTACAATCTTCTACACGAATATCCTGAATAACGCTGTTCGCTGCCCTGACCCATTCTTACAAGTGTCTGATCGCTGGGTCGCCCGTCGCCTCTCGCCAGATTACTCTCGTGTTGAACTGACATCTTTATCTGAGAACAATCTTTACAAGCTTCTTGAGGCTATGGGTTGGGAGACGGCTAACGTGCATCTAGGTAGTGAGGCTGACGTAATTAAGGAAGTTCTTAAGGACTTGAAGAACCGAGAGGAAGATTGGCTAAGTAAAGCAGCCGATAAGATGTGGGAAGTAACATCTGATGACTTTAATGATTGGCAGGACTATTGGGAGGGACAGGTGATAGAGATTTAAACGCTTCTATTAATTTGAAGCAGGCGGCCAGATCGGTCGTGTCAGCTTGTGGACTGGATAGTGCCGACACTTCCAGGTTGAAGCAAGAAGAAAATGTTAGCAATTGTTAGTATTTTTGGATCGGAAGCGGTTACCCCATACAAGCATTAGAGCGATAAAAAGAAACAAGGGAGATGGGGAAGACAAGGGAGAAAATTTTACCTTGTCCTCCTTGTCTCCTCTTAATAAGGCCACTTCCAATCACGAATTTCCGGTACATCGTCGCCGTACTTCTCAATGTAGTGCTTGTGTTCAATCAGCTGATCTTGCATCTGCTGTTTGACATAAGCTGCCCTATATCCTAGTTTGGGTACGCGATCAATTACATCAATTACCAAATGGAAGCGATCTAAATCGTTGAGAACAACCATATCAAAGGGAGTGGTGGTAGTTCCTTCTTCCTTGTAGCCACGCACATGGATGTTTTGATGATTAGTGTGGCGGTAGGTTAGACGATGAATTAGCCAGGGATAGCCATGAAAGGCAAAAATGATGGGTTTGTCGGTGGTGAAAATTGTGTCAAAGTCTTTTTCACTCAAACCGTGGGGATGTTCGCTTTTTGGCTGGAGTGTCATCAAATCGACTACGTTTACTACTCGCACTTTTAAATCTGCGAAATGCTGACGCAAAATGTCTACAGCCGCCAAAGTTTCTAAGGTGGGAATATCCCCAGCACAAGCCAGGATTACATCTGGTTCACCACCTTGGTCGTTGCTTGCCCATTCCCAAATGCCGATGCCTTTGGTGCAGTGCTTGATAGCAGAATCCATATCAAGGTATTGCAATGCTGGCTGCTTTCCAGCAATGATGACGTTGACATAGTTGCGACTTTTTAGACAATGGTCAGTTACCGACAGCAGAGTGTTGGCATCGGGGGGCAAATATACTCGAACGATCTCGGCTTTTTTGTTAAGTACATGGTCGATAAAACCGGGGTCTTGGTGAGAGAAACCATTATGGTCTTGTCGCCAAACGTGAGAGGTAAGTAAGTAATTAAGGGAAGCAATCGGTCTACGCCAGGGAATATGTTTGGTGGTTTTCAACCATTTGGCGTGTTGGTTGAACATGGAATCAATGATGTGGATGAATGCCTCGTAGCAAGTGAAGAATCCGTGACGACCTGTGAGGAGATAGCCTTCTAACCATCCTTGGCAAGAAGTTTCGCTGAGAATTTCCATCACCCGACCGTCGGGGGAAAGGTGGTCGTCTTCGGGGTAAATCTCGGCTTCCCAAACCCGGTCTGTAACTTCCAATACAGGGTCTAGGCGATTCGATGCCAATTCGTCGGGGGCAAAGATGCGGAAATTGCGACTTTCTTGGTTAAGTCCCATGATATCCCGCAGGAATTTGCCGGTTACTTTGGTAGCTTCTGCGATCGCCTTCCCTGGTTCAGGAACATCTACAGCATAGTCTTGAAAGTCCGGCATCTTCAGGTCATGCAGCAAAATGCCGCCGTTAGCGTGGGGATTGTCACCCATGCGTCGATGACCTTTGGGAGCCAGTTCTGCTAGTTCGGGAATCAGTGTGCCGTTAGCGTCGAAGAGTTCTTCTGGTTTGTAACTCTTCAGCCAATCTTCTAAGAGTTTCAAGTGTTCTGGCTGTTTGGCTATATTGCCAAAGGGAACTTGATGCGATCGCCAATAACCTTCGGTTTTTTTACCATCCACTTCCTTGGGCCCTGTCCAACCTTTGGGGGTTCGCATGACAATCATCGGCCAGTGGGGACGTTCGGTGAAACCATGTACACGGGCTTCCCTTTGGATACTTTGAATTTCGGCGATCGCAGTTTCTAGAGTCGCCGCCATCTGCTGGTGGACATCTGCGGGATCGTCACCTTCTACAAAGTATGGTTTGTAGCCGTAGCCTACAAATAAACTCTCTAACTCATTATGGCTAATCCGTGCCAATGTCGTTGGGTTAGCAATTTTATACCCATTCAGATGCAGAATCGGCAGTACAGCACCATCACGTACAGGGTTAAGAAACTTGTTGGAATGCCAGCTAGTTGCTAAAGCACCTGTTTCGGCTTCACCATCGCCGACAACAGCAGCAACAATTAAGTCAGGGTTATCAAAGGCAGCACCATAAGCGTGGACGAGGGCATAACCTAATTCCCCGCCTTCGTGGATCGAACCAGGAGTTTCCGGTGCTACATGACTGGGAATACCACCGGGGAAAGAGAACTGTTTAAAGAGTTTCTGGATTCCTTCAGCATCCTGGGAGATGTTGTGGTAATACTTAGTGTAAGTGCCTTCTAAGTAGGTGTTGGCTACCAGTCCAGGGCCGCCATGACCGGGGCCAGCAATGTAGATTGTGTTGAGGTCATATTTTTTAATCACCCGATTCAGGTGAACATAGATAAAGTTCAGCCCTGGCGTTGTTCCCCAGTGCCCCAAAAGCCTGGGTTTGACGTGTTCCAGCTTTAGGGGTTCTCTTAGTAGCGGATTGTCCAATAGATATATCTGCCCAACGGAAAGATAATTAGCTGCACGCCAGTAGGCGTTGATCTTCCGTAATTCTTCATCTGTTAAAGGCTTTGTTTGTGGAGTCGTTGCTAATGTCATGATCGACACTCCATTTTAAAAGGTTTTTGATGGATTCATCCGTGAGCAATTTTACTTGTTTTCTAGATGATGGACATCTACCCGTGATGAATTTTTTCAGCCTTTGTGACAAATTCCCTGGTTTTGGGCACTGGATAGAAAGCAGTGTCTACCAATGGTTACACCTTTGCTATTGATTAATACTATCAATCGGAATTTTCTTCGTCATAATTATCTAGTTGTAAAGTGTAATCTAATGCTATTTTTAGCATTAATAAATAATTACTAGAAAGAGTTCATAATTTTCGGATTAATCGCTGCTTATCGATAACAACAATTTGATAAGAAAGCACCACTGACTCTTGCGTTAAACCACCTTCGCCTGAAGGTATGATAATTGTACCTGGTATAATAGCGCGTTGCAGATTAGTGGTTAGAGGAACTACTATTGATGTTGTTGTAAACTGAGCTAGTCGATCTCGCTGAACAATGATAACTGGTCGGATACCTGATTGCTCTGAACCTCGACTCGGATTCAAATCAGCTAAATAAACATCTCCTCGCATCAAACTGCGTCCTCTTGTTGAAGTTGGGAGAGATAATCAATTAAAACGGATTCTGCAAAAGCTAAATCTTCATCAGCAAACTCAGCTTTCAATGCAGCAGCCTCAACATCAGAAATAGCATCCCAATGCTGAGTTAGTTTTTTTTTCTGAAGAGAAATAGCAAAATCTAATACTTCTTCTTGACTAGACTTGGGCAATTGGGACAATATTTCCAGCAGTTGCCTGTGAATAGTTGCAGTTGGTTTTTCTGGCATTGCCACATTTCCTAGATTAATAGATAGAGTATGTACTCTAATGTTCTCATGCTTCAAGCTTTACTTCTTTTTGAAGTATCCATTACAGCTAAACTAGTACAGGTGGGCGTAAATAAGCAGACCATTAAAAAGCCCTAAAGAGCTTATTCCATAATACTTTTGACTTTTGACTTTTGACTTTTGACTTCCGCCTTGCGGTACTAGTAGTCCGTCAAGTTTAAATTGAGGGGTATTAATTTAATTCGTAGTTGCGCTTTAGCGCTAAAGCGCAACTACGAACCCTTCAAAACTAGCTTGACGGACTACTAGCTAGATGCAGAGCAATTAATGACCTAATTATTAATTTCCAATAAACCAGGCGGTGGCGTAATTTCAATGCGATTAGATTTTAAGTCTACTACTGGTGCGATCGCTTCCACAAATGGAATCAAAACAGTCATTTGTTTTTTGTCATTTGTCATTTGTTTTTTGTCATTTGTCATTTGTTTTTTGTCATTCTTAAAGTCAGTCAAGAACCAGCATGGACTGACAATTTTGGTAAATCTCTACGCCAATGGCTGATGCAACAGAGACATACTCCCATTAAAACACTCAGCTTATTTTCTGGTGGTG
>NZ_JAIVFV010000256.1 GCF_020829445.1 Nostoc sp. CHAB 5836 | reverse complement strand
AAGTTGGCGCGAAAAAATCAAAGTATGTTACGAAACGTAAATAGCCTTAAAATCTTTACTAGTGACCAATTGACTTAGGACAAATGACAGCCTTAGCCAGTTAGCTTTAATTGCGCCGACCTACTTAACTTTTAACTCCTAACTTTTAACTCAGCACTAAAAAATGGGGAGAGAGCAGGACATAAGCCGGGTTCTGTTCTCTTGCGAGGGCAGTTATCTATCTGGGACGTGTGTTACCAAACGCCTCAAGCGGCTCTCATTGAGCGGAACTGGTAAAAGACCAACCGTAGTTCCTATCGCCTTGCTCCCAACCGGGGTTTACCGAGCCAGCACCTCTCGATACTGCTGGTGCGCTCTTACCGCACCTTTGCACCCTTACCAAATTTAGTTAGGAGTTATGAGTTATGAGTTAAAAGTTAATAATTCCTAACTCATAACTTCTAACTCCTAACTGTTTTGGCGGTATCTTTCTGTGGCACTATCCTCACGATCGCTCGCACTGGACGTTATCCAGCAAGTTTGGTCTTTCGGGAGTCCGGACTTTCCTCAAATCAGTAACTATGACTGATCTGCAACCGCCTGCGCCTACTCTCTCCTTAAATCCAGTGTAATCTTGGATGGCGTAGTATAGACCTCTTGCATAAATGAAACAATTTGAACCCCAAAGAACCAAAGCTACGCTTTGTCTCCCCTCCCAAAGAGCTCTTAGGGGTTGGGGGTGGGGTGTTAGGCACTTTTGCAAGAGGTCTTATGTCTGGTTGATAAGTAGAGCGACGCAAATAAAGCTAACTGGCTAAGGCTGTCATTTGTCATTTGTCCTTCGTCATTTATAAGGGTTTAAGGTGTATTTACGTTTCGTAATATAGTTTGATTTATTCTTGCCGACTTACTTATTACTTTTTTTTATTCCAAGGTAAAGCGTAAGTCCAAGGTAGTTTCTTGACTGTGAAAGGACAATTGATAATACTAATGGGAGGAAAATCACGACCTGGGGCTAAACCTACACGCACCTCAGATATCCGTAGCACTAGTTGCAGAGAAAAGTCCAACTCCTTTTTTCTGCTCATAAAGTCGTTGTACAAATTTTTTTGCCCTTTTTGCAGCCCGTTGATATCAATTAGGGGTTTTTTTGCTGAATAGGTTCCAGCTACTTGATCCCGCTCGAAAACATCTTCTGCTGTCACGGTTTCAGAAAGTGTTTTATTGGGGGCAATCAGGCTGGGACTTTGGGGTACTGCTAAGTCGCGAGTTAAGTCTGGTGATTTCCGTATCACACGGCGCGATTGCTTGCTATGTTCAACTACCAAAGAGCTGTTATCCCAATCAACGTATACAGCAATATTATCAGATTTATTTTCAATGCTAATGGATAAATCTTTCAAATCGTCAATTTGGTATGAGGGTTTGAGTTTAAAGGAAATGCCAATTTTATCGTCGAGATTTTGTTCTTTGAGTTGCTCGTCAACGATTCCTTTTTTAAACTCAAACTTGATTTGGTCGTCGATGGATTCAACCATGCGGTTAAAAACATAGGAAACGCCGATAATATAAATTGTCAAAACTACTAAATTCTGGTCGCTACTCCTCATAACTCAGAATCTCAACTCCCAGTGCTAATGAATGTATATTCGACTCATCGCTCATCTGCAATTTTTAATTGCGCTTGATTGTTACAGAATTTTGCAGCCAGCCTCGTCGCCAAAAAAAGAATAACAAACCAAGTGCGATCGCAGCCATCACTACCAAGCAAAGTGGGTAGCCCCAATACCAATTCAATTCCGGCATATTATATGGCGATTTTTCAGTATTGAAATTCATCCCATATATTCCGGCAACAAAAGTCAGGGGAATAAAAATTGTTGAAACTACCGTTAGTACCTTCATTATTTCATTCATTTTATTACTCACTGCCGAAAGATATACATCCATTAATCCAGATGCTAGTTCTCGATAAGTTTCCACCATATCCATTACTTGTACCGTATGGTCATAACAATCTCGCAGGTAAATTCGCACTTCTTCACTAATCAAATCGGGAGCATCTCGAATTAAGGAATTGATGGCATCTCGCTGGGGCCAGATCGCACGACGTAGTTGCAGTAATTCTCGCCTAATTTGATAAATATTTTGTAGTGTCTGGGGAGTAGGTTGAACTATTACTTCCTCCTCCAACTCTTCAATTCGCTCTCCATATAACTCAAGCACTGGGAAAAACCCATCAATAATTGCATCTAATAGAGCATAAGCTAAATAATCCGCTCCCTGTTTACGGATGATACCTTTGTTTTTTTCAATTCGCGATCGCACCACTTCAAAGCAATCATGTTCCGGTTCCTCTTGTACTGTCAGCAAATAATTTTTCCCTAATATCAAACTCACTTGCTCGCTGTGAAAACCACATATTCTTTTCTTTGGTACTACCATGCGGGCGATGAATAGCAATTGGTCTTCATAATCCTCTGTTTTGGGACGCTCTGGTACGTTGACTACATCTTCTAAAACTAGAGGATGTAATTCAAAAACGTTACCCAATCGTTGTAATATGTCTTGACTACCTAAACCTTGTACATCTACCCAAGAAATAGATTCCATGTCCAGATATGGGATACACTCCTCTGGAGTTGCTATTTGTTCGTGGATGAAATTGGTTTGGTTATAGTCAATCAAGAAAATTACCGGTGGCGGAGCATCTGCATCAATAATAATGGTTCCTGGTATAGTCCCTGGTTGGTGATGGAACTCATCTTCATATCGTCTAGTTACTATTTTGGGAAGGCGACGCCGTTTTCCTGCCATTAAATATTACCTAATAGTTATTTGTCATTTGTCATTTGTCATTTGTCATTGGTCATTGGTCATTGGTCATTGGTCATTTGTCATTTGTCATTGGTCATTTGTCATTGGTCATTGGTCATTTGTCGTTAGTGAAGAACAAAGCACATAAGGATAACTTAGAGTCATTTTACAAAATTTGGGTAAGCTGATGCGCGTCTAGATTGTACATTGCGATCGTTAAGACTGTCCCAAGTCAATTGGTCATCTGTCCTTTGAAATACAAATGACTAATGACAACCTCACGAGTAAATATACAATTTAAATGCGTAACAGCTTAGAACGTATTGCTTCTGAATCAGCAAGCCCTAAGTCAATACACTTGGGTTAAGCATTTCTTCCTTCTCTCTTCTCTTCCTTTGCGTCCAACTCTTACGAGACGCTGCGCGAATGCGGTCTTCTCCCAGGGGGAGACGCTAACGCGAATGCGGTTCGTTAACAAAATTGACTTTTACAAAGAGTTTTAGCCTTAACTGAACTGTATTGAGCCCTAAGTATAAAAAACAGTTTGCCTTAGCAAGACAAACTGCTTCAAAAATATTTATCTGGGTCAGCAGAAGTTAGAACATACCGCCCATACCGCCCATACCGCCCATGCCGCCCATGCCGCCCATACCGCCCATACCGCCCATACCGCCCATATCAGGGGCAGCAGCAGCAGACTTCTTCTCCGGCTTTTCAACAACGATCGCTTCAGTAGTTAAGACCAAACCAGCAATGGAACCAGCGTTTTGCAAAGCTGAACGCACGACTTTGGCAGGGTCAATAATCCCAGCAGCAATCAAGTCTTCAAATTCGCCAGTAGCGGCGTTGTAGCCAATGTTGAAGTCGCTGTCCCGGACTTTCGAGACGATCACAGAACCTTCAGCACCAGCATTGTCTGCTATTTGGCGCAAGGGGGCTTCTAGCGCTCGTTCGACAATATCAGCCCCAATTCTTTCTTCGTCATTTTGTAAGGTCTTTTTAATCGCTTCAACGTTCTTAGCTAAGTGAATTAGGGTCGTTCCACCACCAGGAACAATACCTTCTTCCACAGCAGCTTTAGTAGCGTTGAGCGCGTCTTCAATTCGCAGTTTGCGGTCTTTGAGTTCGGTTTCCGTTGCCGCACCCACTTTAATCACTGCGACACCGCCAGCCAGCTTGGCGATGCGTTCTTGCAGTTTTTCTTGATCGTAGTCAGAATCAGTTTCTTCCAACTGCCTGCGAATTTGACCAATCCGCTTTTGTACCTCTGGCTTAGTGACACTGCCAGCGACAATTGTAGTGCTTTCTTTGTCAATGGTGATTTTGCGGGCAGTTCCCAGCGCTTCTAAAGCAGCAGTATCCAAACTTAAGCCGATTTCTTCAGAAATCAACTGTCCATCGGTGAGAATAGCAATATCTTCTAACAAAGCTTTGCGGCGATCGCCAAACCCAGGTGCTTTAATTGCAGCCACAGCTAGTACACCCCGCGCTTTGTTCACTACCAGAGTTGCCAAAGCATCACCTTCGACATCTTCAGCGATGATCAACAAGGGCTGACCAGAACGGGCGACTTTTTCCAAAATCGGCACTAAATCTTGGATGCTGCTGATTTTTTTATCTGTCACCAAGATCCGGGCGTTTTCAAATTCCACAATTTGTCGCTCGTTGTTGGTGACGAAGTAGGGAGAAATGTAACCCCTGTCAATCTGCATCCCCTCAACTACTTCTAGTTCAGTGGTTAGGGATTTGGATTCTTCAACGGTTATTACACCATCTTTGGTGACTTTTTCCATTGCTTGAGCTAACATTTGGCCAACTTCTTCATCGTTACCAGCAGAGACAGTGGCAACTTGAGCGATCGCACTTCCTTCCACTGGCTTGGCTATTTTGGCAATTTCTAGTACTAGTGCCTCAATAGTTTTGTCGATCCCGCGTTTTAAGCTAACTGGATTACTACCCGCCGCCACGTTCTTCAAACCTTCCCGAATCAAGGCTTGTGCCAAAACTGTGGCGGTAGTTGTCCCATCCCCAGCAACATCTTTAGTTTTTGAGGCTACTTCCTGGATGAGTCTTGCACCAGTATTTTCCAGAGGATCTTCTAATTCAATTTCTTTGGCAACAGTGATACCATCGTTGACAATTTGAGGTGCGCCAAATTTTTTCTCCAAAAGGACGTTGCGACCTTTAGGCCCCAAGGTGATTTTTACGGCATCGGCAAGGGCGTTAACACCCCTTTCTAGAGCTCGCCGAGATTCCTCGTCAAATGAAATAATTTTCGCCATGTTTTATTTCTCCAGCGCTTCCATTAGACAATTTAGCACTCACAAGCCAAGAGTGCTAATCTTCCCCACGGCTCAAGTTACAAATGGAAATAAAAAAATTGATTAGTATACAGGTGATGCTCATATTAGATACAGGCACTAATGCTTGAATTGGGAGATGAATCTAGACAACTCCCTTAAGTACCTTGGTATTGCCGACCCTAGCGGCACCGGCTGGTTGGCAGTAGTATTTACGTTTCTCTTGGCTTGGCTAGTAACTTGGCGTTTAATTCCGACAGTACGCAAATTCGCCTTGCGGGTAGGTTGGGCTGACCAACCCAATGCACGGCGACTCAATCGAGAACCTTTGCCCAATGCAGGAGGGCTGGCTATCTACGCAGGCGTAATTGCCGCGCTGGTATTAGCTAGCCTTTTACGACCGATTGAACTCCAAAACGTATTGGCTCAAGTGCTAACTATTCTGTTGGGGGGTTCGATATTAGTCCTTGTGGGCTTTATCGATGATCAGTTCGGCTTACCGCCCTCTGTGCGATTGTGGGCGCAAATTGTTACCGCGCTGTTGCTGGTAGCTAATGGCATCAGCGTCAAAGTCATGTTTGGCACTCCCATCGACTCGCTCTTGTCGATGTCACTAACGGTACTATGGGTAGTAGGAATTACCAACGCCATCAACTTAATGGATGGCATGGATGGCTTGGCAGGAGGAATTAGCTTTATTACCGCCATGAGTTTGTTGGGCGTTGCAGCCCAATTTAATAATCGTGCTGCGGCAATCTTGGTACTCGCAGCCTTGGGGGGTGCTGCACTGGGCTTTTTACGCCATAACTTCCATCCGTCACGAATTATTATGGGTGATGCCGGAGCATACTTTTTCGGGTATGTGCTGGCAGCAACTAGTATTTTAGGCAAACTGCAACAAAACACAGTTTATGCGCTAATTCCTACGGTTTTATTTCTGTTGTTACCGGTGCTAGACACCACTCAAGTATTTGTGCGGCGGCTACTAGCAGGAAATAACCCTCTGAGTACTCCTGGCAAAGACCACCTACACCACCGCTTACTTGCTTGGGGACTTTCCCAGCGCCATGCTGCCTTCACACTTTGGTCAATTACCTTAGTTTTCAACTTGCTAGCGATGAGAATACAAGGTATGAGTTTGGTTGTGATCGCAGCTACCGCCAGTAGCATTATCATTCTTTTGGGTTTTACTGTCTGGCAAAGGATACGTCAACAGTCTTAGTTGCTTGTAGGGTAGCCATTGCAGTGCTAGCCCTACGATGTTTTATTCAGTCCACTAAAAATTCAAGCTTGAGTTAAATTATCTTGCAACCAAGCAACTAAATCTCCTTCTGTGGAAAAATCCAACAGTGCCTCAGCTAGATTCTCAAGCTGTTCGATAGATAGCTGACTGATGCGGTCTTGCAATTGCTGACTCAAATTGCCAATGCGTCGTCGCAGCAGACGCATGACCACCTCTAGAGTCTGTTCTTGCCTAACTTCATCACGGACTTCCTCAATGATTTCATCACGGACTTCCTCAATGATTTCATCACGGACTTCCTCAATGATTTCATCACGGACTTCCTCATAAATTCTGGTAGTTTTGATATCAAAATCACCCAGTCCAAACATTTTCATCAACTCCTGACGACTGATACGCGGTAGTTTGTAAACTACAATTGTTTCTATTAAATCTAGCACTTTTTGTTGAAGTGCTTTATTGCTCACTTCTGAACGTGTCTTTGTAATCAAACTTTTGACTAATAAGGGAGTTTGTTTTTTATTTACAACTACTAATTTAATGATCCCAACTCCCAAGGAATGTTCAGTTACTTCTCCAAGCTCGTTTAGATATAGTCTTGTTACTAGTTGGCTTTCGAGTAAGATTCGATAGGGTTGTACTTCGGTTGGTTCAAGGCTGCGGCGAGGAAATATAACCACTGCCCGCCAATCTGTGGTAGGTGCGTAAAGTCGTAAATACAGAAATATTTCTGAAAATAAACGAGCGTAAAATTCGTTATCTTTTTGAAACTGAACCTCTACAAAATAAATCGGCTGACTACTACTATCAGCAACAGGAAGAAAGACTCCATCAATGCGAAATGCTGTTTGCTTTAATTCTACTGAAGCGAAATTATATGCATTTGCTTCTGAGAGGATGTTTTAAAAGTGGGGGGCTAGTGTAAGAAAGCTCACAAGGCGTATGCTGAATTTTGTAGAAACCAGCACCCTGTGAGCGAATGACTAAAGCATACCGTAGCAATCTGACCTGGGAACAGT
>NZ_JAIVFV010000255.1 GCF_020829445.1 Nostoc sp. CHAB 5836 | reverse complement strand
TTGAGAATAAGATTCGTGCCACTTTTATTCCTCAAATATCCTTTTATGTATTATTTTATTCTTGTGATTTTCATTTATTACCGTAATAACCGCTTATGACAGTAAGGGGTGCGGAATGTGGGATATAGTCCAATACGCTTGGGTTAAGGATAATCGTAGGTTGGGTTGAACTTTAGTGTTACCCAATAAACGCCCGAAAATGTTGGGTTTCGTTCCTCAACCCAACCTACACATTTTTATTTTTTGGGCTTAACCCAAGCGTATTGTGATATAACCAGTAAGTTTTGTGTTGGGCTTATGTTTCGACTTACTTCTACTACGCTCAGGAACCGCGCAGCCGAAGGGATTCGAGGTACGAATTATTTTAATTCCGTCTTGCACACTAGAGGGATAGAGATTTGTAGTCTGGTAAGCTCCTGAAGTGGTTGCTCTACAATAGTCGAGGGCAGGATTGCCAACTTTCCTCCCATAACTTCCACCAAAGTCTGATTGATTAATAGCCTCATTCCTGGGGAAAGAGCAGCGTTTTCTTCGTCAATCTCGGTAGGCTGATCTTCAGATTTGATCAAATCAATCGGCTCGCTCCAGGGCATAGCATGAGTTGGTAGATCCAGCCAAATATTGACAAAATTATTTGTAGGTAGGGTGCTGCTGGAAATAGAGATGCTACCTTCCTCCATCTGAGTAATGGCAGTGTTTATAAAACTTATCAATATTTGGCGGAGACAGAGGTAATCTGTCAAAACATAAATTTCTGGGTCGGTGGGTAACAATTGCAAGGGGAAATTGCGATTTGCTGCCAGCATATAAGTTAACTTATGAACATCCTCCAAAATTTGGGCTAAGGGTCTGGGCTGAATATCTAATTTATTGGTACCGTGTTCAGTTCTTGCAACGTTGAGAATTTCATCCATCAGCTTGAGTAACTTCAGTGTTCGCTCGTGAGCTTGGGCAATAAATTCTCGTTCTTCAGCTGGATCTTCACACAAATCCGACAAAATTAACTGATGTAAGCCAATTAGACCATTGAGAGGCGATCGCAATTCATGGGTAGTCCGCGCCAAAAAACCAGCTTTAAACAGGCTCATTTCCCTGGCCATTTGGTACGCCAGCTGCGTTTGCTGTAGCTGTTGCGATATTGCTGGCATATCCTGTTGAGCTAGTGGCGCTACTGGAGATGAGCTAGATGAAACATTCTGATAATTCAGGTTATGTGGAAAAGTCCACCAAAAACCTAACCCCCTAACTCCCTTCTCGACGCGGGAAGGGGTAAAATTCAAAGTCTCTCTCCTTTGAGGAGAGAGATTTAGAGAGAGGTTTTCCAGATGACCTGAATTGTCAGATGAAACCTTTGATGATCGCACAAATAACTTACCAAAAACCATACCTAGTGCTATTCCTGCTCCTAGATATATCCAGTTGTTCCAATTCATAATCTGGCAATTATTAACTTGTTAATTGACCACAACAGCGCAAACTAAAGTTCCAGACTTCTGTGTTGTTAAAACCAGGAAGACAACATTATAGCGACCTATATTTGGTTATCACTGGAAATATCTAACTTTATCGCACCTTGCCGCAAAATCTGCCAATTTATTCCTGTCCATTTAGCAACGGTGGAAGGTACACCCGCCCCTGGTATTTCACCCTGGTATTCTAAAGTCAGAACCTTGGGAAACTGAGCCTCAATTTCTGCCATTGTTTGCAAAGGCGGCTGACCAGAAAAATTGGCGCTAGTAGTGGCAAGAGGGCCTGTTTTTGCCAAAATAGTTTGAGCGATCGCACTGTTTGGTACTCGAATACCAATTGTTGTTGGATCAATAGGGTTCATCACTTTTGGTAAGCGATCTGAAGCTGGCAAAACTAACGTCAGCCCTCCTGGCCAATATTTATCTGCTAATTCTTGCCAAACTTTACACTCATTCTCACTACCTTTAACATACGTCCATAAATCTTCAGCACTCGCAGCCATCAAAATCAAAGGTTTATCCTGACTCCGTTGCTTCGCCGCAAAAATTAGTCCTGCCTTTTCTGGTATAGCTGCAAGCGCAGGAACAGTATCCGTCGGAAAACTCACCAAAAGCCCAGCGCGTGCGCCAGCGATGAGATTTGTTAAAGAAACTTGTGTCATGTTTACAAAGTTAGGAGTTATAAGCCAATACAGTTCAGTTAAGCATTTCCTTCTTCTCTTTGCGTCCTCTGCGTCTCTGTGGTTCGTCAAAAAAATTGACTTTGACAAAGGATTTTAGCCTTAACCCAAGCGTATTGAGTTATAAGCCAATACGCTTGGGTTAAGGATAATCGTAGGTTGGGTAGAAGGTCGTGAAACCCAACAAAACCCCGAAAATGTTGGGTTTCGTTCCTCAACCCAACCTACGCAGTTTAAGGTTTTTGGCGCTAACTGAACCGTATTGAGTTATAAGCAGGACTTACGCAAAATCATGAAAAAACGAACCGCAAAGGACGCAAAGGAACAAGAGTTTCAGAGAGTTTTTGCGTAAGTCCTAATAAGTTAAGAGTGAGGAATTTCCTAACTCCAAACTCCAAACTCCTAACTCCCAACTCCCAACTCCCAACTCCCAACTCCCAACTCCCAACTCCCAACTCCCAACTCCCAACTCCCAACTCCCAACTCCCAACTCCCAACTCCTAACTCCTAACTCCTAACTCCTAACTCCTAACTCCTAACTCCTAACTTTTATAAGCCACAGCAAAGCGTTCAATTCCAGCTAAGTCAGCGTGAATTTGAATTTTACAATAGCTACCTTGATTTTGTAAAAGTTCTCGCACTGCATCCGCCTGTCCTGCCATCATCTCAATCAGCCACACCCCACCCGATCGCAAATAACTAGGGGAGATTTCTACTAAATGGCGAATACAATCTAAGCCATCAGCGCCACCATCCAAAGCTAGATGTGGTTCATGGTTAACTACTTCTGGTTGCAAAGTAGGTAAGGTACTGGTGGGTATATAAGGGGGATTCGACACCATACCACTGAACTGACCTTTGATAAATGCCAGTGGCTCCCACCAAGAACCTTGATAAAATTTAATCCGGTCAGTAAAACCCAAATTATCGGCGTTGGCTTGAGCGATCGCCAGTGCTGCTAAACTGTAATCAACAGCATGAATTGTGGCTTTTGGCAAGACATCTGCTAATCCGATGGCGATCGCTCCACTTCCAGTACCCAAATCCGCCCAGTGTCCGGAAGCATTACTAGCAGATGCTTTAGCTAAATCAATTAAGCATTCGGTCTCTGGTCGGGGAATCAAAACCGCACTGGACACCGCGATTTTAAAATTACGCCAAGGTGTAACTTTGGCAATATACTGCACTGGTAAGCGGTCATTTAATCGCCTCTGCCACAGATGGTCTAACTCTTCTAGAGGCAATTGCAGCTGAACTTGCGACCAGTTTTTAAAAGACTCCAAACGCAGTGCCAAGCGGTCTAATCCTGCAACTTCGAGCAGCAGCCAGTCTACCTCCCCTGGTGGGACATCAGTGGCGATCGCTGCTTGGAATGCTGCATTCCGCCACTCCCAAAGTTGTAAACCAGAAACTATCAGATGTTTCTCCCCCATACCTCCACCTTAGATCACATATCCGTTATTTTTTCGGAGCGGGTGCAGCCGCAGGCTTGGGAGCGGGTGATTGATTCGGGGCAAGGGAACGAATAAAATTGATCGACTCCCGCGATGGATAGAGAACAATTTTATTTATACTCGGATCGCTGCTGCTATTGAGAGCCTCCATAACACCGTACAAATCCACCACTTGAATTTCAGTATTGTCTGCTTCCTTTGGCACGGCTTTTTTGAATTCGTCTAAGAGAGCCACTGCTTGTTCTTTTTCAAAAAAGAATGGGATTAATCGCTCGTTGCCTTTTGGAACCGGAATAGTTATGTAGCTATTATCTTTCTTAAATTTTGGTACAAATAAGGGAATACCATTGAATTGCTCCCCTTTTTTACCATTTTGATTCAGCATACTTGTTGCCGAGGCTACCTGCTGTTGCGTCGGTACTAAAGTATAAATTACAGAGTCTGATTTCTTTTTGCTTTCTTGGACTATTTTATAGTAGTCTGCCAGGGACAAAGGTCTAACCTGTAGGGTGCTTGCCAACTGGGGATTTTCTTTTTTGAGCCGATTTTCAAGGAATTTTTGAGCATCTTGCTTGCTAATAAAAAATCCGACTTGCGAGATCGTCTTGGATGCGTTGTTTCTCGAAAGAACTACAAATTCGCCTTTCGGATTGGTGAGCGTGAATACAGGTACTTCTTGGAGCTTTTTCACTACCTGATCTTGTGGCAAAGCGATCGCCTCTAGATTGGCCATTCCTGGTAGATTGCCTATTCCTGAAAGCCCCGTTAAAAATACACTACCAGCTATACCCAATGTTGCGCCCAAGCGAATAAATGATTTCATGACTGCTCTTCGCCTCAATAGTCCAATTAAATTTAAACAAATGGTTGGATTTGCACAGCACCAACTAGCTTTAGTTATATAGCAATCTATTTCAGTTGTAAAAAATTCATTGTGCGTGTTGAAGTTGAGTGTTAACCGTTAACGGTCAAAATCCAATATTCGCCAACTATTTTGGATTGCTATAGTATCGTTTTCACAAGTTGCCTGTGCTAAGGTTGTGTTTTTGCCGATTTTGCTTTGCCATTCACCGCGAAATGCCGTAGATGCCTATTAGTATGTCTTCTCAAACGGTGAAAAGTCTGTATATCTCTGAAACCTTGGAGATGATCAATGTTATTTTATCGGCTTTTTCTAAAATCGGAGACGCTATTACTTAATCAATCGTTCCATCTACGATTGATTTAATATTTTTTCAAATCTATAGCGGTTTTCGGCAAGGGTGAAGTACAATTTTGACCTCACTTCCATTCCTCTCTTCTTTTAAGGAGAGAGGCAATGAAATTGTTCCCCCTTCCCGCAACGGGTTGGGGGTTAGGGGGTTAGGTCTATTTGGATACCTGTACCTCACCACATTGAAAATGGCTATATACAAAGCTTAGTACAGATGCAGCATAAAATCGTGGCGAATTGAGGGTTGAATTTTAAACGCATAGGCGCCTCGCCTTCCCGCAGGGTAGGGGCGCAAAGGGAAGCGCATAGGCGCTTCTCTACGAGACGCTGCGCGAACGCCTTCCCGTAGGGTAGGAACGCAAAGAGAATTCGCTAGGAATTTATGAAATATTGTACTTAGTGTCAGCAATATTTTACTGCTTACGGACGAAATTTGCCAATTAGGCATTTGACTATTGAAGCCTAATTCATATTCTCCGTAAAAATATGGAATTAGATTACACATCTCACCAAAATAACCGATTTAATCTACCCTAGCCGTTAAAACAATTAAATCGGGATGACAGGATTTGAACCTGCGGCATCCTGCTCCCAAAGCAGGCGCGCTACCAAGCTGCGCTACATCCCGGTTAGATTTATCTACTTTTTTGGTTTGGTTTAAACTAACAATCAAAGCGATCGCGCTTTCACAAAACCACTAAAACTTAATATATCATATAACACGGCTCATGCCTAAATATCTTTGATCTTTTGCAAAATCCGAGTTAGATTACATCCTTCTTACTGTAATAAAGGTTTTTCTGCCGACTTAGTTTTACAAGAGATATACTTGCTCGTTCGTCGGCTAAACCTTGCTAAAGCAAATCAAAATAATAGATTCTTGCTATTAGACCTGATTTTATTATGCCAATCGGGTTTGATTTAGATTCAGCGCTAGTGAGGATACCAGAACATACCTTTGATGCCTTCTGGATCAGCCATAAACCCCATAGTTCGGTAGAAATCTACAACATGAGGGTCGGCGAAGAGAGTGACATTACTAATTTCTTCACTCCTAAGTTTTTTGAGAACATATTTCATTAGTGCTTTACCCAGTCCTTGACTTTGAAAGTCTGGGTGAACCACCACATCCCAAATAGTGGCATTAAACGCGTGATCTGAGGTAGCGCGGGCAAAACCAATGAGCCGCTTTTGATTTCCTCTTACCTGCCACATTGAGGCAACAAGAAAACTATGCTCAATAGCTTTTTTCACTTTTCTTAGAGGACGACGCGACCAACCAACTGCATCACAGAGTTCTTCTAGCTCATATAGGTCAATGTCTCGTTCCGTGCTGAAGACGATCCGAGCCTCCTTTGAAGAAACTTCGTTAATGCTACCGGGACGAGAGTTGCCCGCAGCTTCCGGTGTATGCTCTTCAAAGGGGTTTGTCCTAGTTGTCGCTACAGATTCAGAAGTACTAAACCAAGTTTTCCAAAAACCCATGCCAACGTGGTTCGGGTAGTATAACTGAATTGGCTTCCACTCTCAGGAGTGTTGATTCACGCTTAACATAGCTACCCCTATTTCTTACCCCTTACACTGAAATTTTTTCGGTTTTTTTCGGGATTTGCAATGGTAACAGCCAGTTAGAGCGTGTTTCACACCAATCATTTTCAACTTTAGCATTTTGTTGTAAAGGCTAGGAAGAATTCACCAAAACGGAAGAATATAAACAATTCAAAATTCACGTATTCGTCTTGGAAAGTTCTCAACTCTTGGAGAGGCTTGTCTGCGATCGCTGCGCGATCGCCAACAAAGGGAAGCGACCCTCAGACTCTCTGCAAAATTCCAAATGGAAAAACCTAATCTTGGCAATTGGTCGTATAGAGTTGAAATGCACGTTAGCTTAGGAGTGAATTGTATACAAGGAATTGGGCATTGGGCATTCAGAACACTCTTTTCTTGTCCCTCAGTCCTCAATCCCGAACACGCAGCCCCCAGGTGACGAAAGCAAGCGAGTCTTACCCTTAACAATGGCTTCTGGTTTAAAATCTTCGACACTGGAACTCTTAAAGCGCTTTAACCGAGCGTTTCCCCAGTTTTATGAGCAATTTGTCAGCAGCGAAATTCAACTGCAAAATTTGCGACTAGCCTACCGTCTCTATAAAACTAGACGCGCTGTTATTGAACTAAAACCGGAAGGTAGCAAAAGTGCCCTGCATTTTGCTTACCGCAACCAGTCTTTTCTTCTCAGCGATATTTTTGGTGTACTAGCAGCTTATGGGTTGACTATCCACGGTCTGAGTCTATATGGACAGATCCGTCCGCCAATGTTAGTTTTTATCAAACTGCTGGTATCTCGTGGTAGTAAAGCCTTGACTGAGAAAACGGCAGAAAATGTTTGTCGCGCCATTCGCGAGGCTTTAGGGGGTCGGTTTGAGGTAGAAGAGATGCTGGCAGTAGAATTTAATCTTGATACTGGCTTAGAGCAGGTACAAACTGAGTTCTATGTCGATCCGGTTTTTCATCTCCCTGCCCTAGTGATTGAAGTCGATAATCAACCAGGATTATTCT
>NZ_JAIVFV010000254.1 GCF_020829445.1 Nostoc sp. CHAB 5836 | reverse complement strand
GTTAGTGGAAATTAACGGCGAGTGGGTAGAATTGCGGCCTCAAGATATCAAGACAGCCCAAACATTTTTTACCACCCGCAAAGACCAAATGGCGCTTTCCCTGGAAGATGCTTTGCGTCTGAGTACAGGAGATACTCAGGCAATTGAAAAGTTACCAGTGGTTAGCTTTGAGGCATCTGGCGCATTGCAAGAGTTAATTGGGGCGTTAAACAATAATCAGACAATTGAACCTTTACCGACACCAACAGGCTTTAAAGGGCAATTGCGACCCTATCAAGAACGTGGTGCTGCTTGGCTATCCTTCTTAGAACGTTGGGGTTTGGGTGCTTGTCTCGCCGACGATATGGGACTCGGAAAAACCGTGCAGTTCATCGCTTTTCTCCTGCACCTTAAGGAACAAGATGCGTTAGAAAACCCAACACTGCTAGTTTGCCCAACTTCTGTTTTAGGCAATTGGGAAAGGGAAGTCAATAAATTTGCACCAAGCCTGAAAATTTTACAATATCACGGTGACAAACGCCCAAAAGGTAAAGGGTTTTTTGAAGCAGTGAAAAACCATGATTTAATTGTTACCAGCTACTCACTTCTTCATCGAGATATCAAGTCCTTGCAAAGTGTCTCTTGGCAGATAATCGTTTTAGATGAAGCCCAAAATGTGAAAAACCCAGAAGCGAAGCAGTCAAAAGCAGTGCGGCAATTAGAAGCTACATTTCGCATTGCATTAACCGGGACACCAGTAGAAAATCGACTGCAAGAACTATGGTCTATTTTGGATTTTCTCAATCCGGGGTATTTAGGCAATCGGCAATTTTTCCAGCGTCGGTTTGCGATGCCAATTGAAAAGTATGGGGATACTGCTTCTTTGACTCAGTTACGTTCATTAGTTCAACCATTTATACTGCGGCGATTGAAAAGCGATCGCGATATTATTCAAGATTTACCAGATAAGCAAGAAATGACCGTATTTTGCGGTTTAACTGGTGAACAAGCTGCACTTTATCAACAAGTTGTAGAGCAATCTTTAGTCGAGATAGAATCTGCTGAAGGATTGCAACGTCGGGGGATGATTTTGGCTTTACTAATCAAACTCAAGCAAATCTGCAATCATCCAGCGCAATACTTGAAACAAGCAACATTAGAACAACATAATTCAGCCAAACTTCTGCGGCTAGAAGAAATGTTAGAAGAAGTTTTAGCAGAAAGCGACCGCGCTTTAATATTTACACAATTTGCTGAGTGGGGTAAATTACTTAAACCCTATTTAGAAAAACAGCTAGGGCGAGAAATCTTCTTTTTATATGGTAGCACCAGTAAAAAACAACGGGAGGAAATGATCGACCGTTTCCAACACGACCCTCAAGGGCCACCGATTATGATTCTTTCTCTGAAAGCGGGTGGAGTAGGACTGAATTTAACACGAGCAAATCATGTATTCCATTTTGATAGATGGTGGAATCCAGCGGTGGAAAATCAAGCCACAGATAGAGTATTTCGGATTGGTCAAACTCGGAATGTGCAAGTACATAAATTTGTTTGCACAGGTACTTTAGAAGAAAAAATTCATGACATGATTGAAAGTAAAAAACAATTGGCTGAACAAGTTGTAGGTGCTGGTGAAGAGTGGTTAACTGAAATGGATACAGACCAACTTCGCAACTTACTACTACTTGATCGCAGTGCAGTAATTGACGATGATGCAGAATAAGTTTGTAGTAAGGACTTTAGTCCTTGAATTGAGCGATAAATCGCTCACTACAAACCTCATAAAATTAAGGTTGCCAATATCTATAGCGCTTCTCACTTAAGTGCAATACAGACCTAACCCCCAACCCTAACCCTTGTAGCGTTGGGGAGTAAGATTCAAAGCCTCTCTCCTTAAAGGAAGTGAGGTCAAACTGCGTAGAGACGTAGCAGTGCTACGTCTCTACATTCTTTTTCACCAGATGTCTACGCCTGCGGCTAATCATCTATTTGAGATGTTTGAGCATTTTCAACAGAACTAGCAATTGGGAGAGAAATAAGATTAGTAGATGGGGTTAGTGAATCTAACTGGGGTTGTTCGAGTGATACTTCGACGCTTGAATCAGCGAAATAAGAACCAAATATTTGATCATAGTTAGAAGCAACAGCTAAAAAAGCGCCACCCAAAATATAGATAGGTAATGGCAGATTAAATTCTTGCAACCACTCAAACAGTTCCGCCAAGGCAAACAGCGTCAAAAAACAGGCAAGCCAAACCCTCATATTCTCATCCCCAGATTGAAACAACTCTAATATCTATTTTACGAGGAATAACAATCATGCAATTTGGGTACGTGCGCTCCGTACTACCTTTACTTTAGACCTCTTGCATAAATCAAACAATTAGGACTTACGCAAGTGTCACAAAAAATAAAAGCTTTTAGTTTGTAGTAAGGGCTACCCTACGGGAACGCTCCGCGAACAGCCCTGATTTTCAGGACTAAAGTCCTCTCTTCTCTTCTTAGGCTGCACTTCGACTACGCAGTTCGACTGCGCTCACCGTAAACTCAGTGACCACGCCAACGAGACGCACTCGCGTTCACTACAAACTAAAAATAATATGCCAGTTGCGTAAGTTCTAACAATTTGAACTCCACCCCACCAAAGCTACGCTTTGTTAAGCTATGAATTATTGGTCAAGACTTGTCTAGATTTTTAGTAGTATCCTTAAAATTATCTAGTTTGTCAGAATTGTTCGTTGAGTTGGAGGACTTGTGATAAAAACCACCTACCTCTGCCAAAGTGTAGAGGGGTCTGGCTTTAACTTCTTCGTAGATGCGCCCTATATATTCGCCTAAGATGCCAACACTGACTAACTGCACAGATCCAAGAAAGAAAATTGCCATCAAAATAATCGTAAATCCTGTTAAAGGTGAATGGGGGAGAAAAAGTCGCCAATACAAGACTAATAAAGCCATGAAGATAGCCGCCGCCGCTGCTAGTAACCCTAAGTAGGTTGATAACCGCAGTGGTACTATCGAAAAGGACACTAGACCATTGATGGCAAGTGCTAAGGATTTGCTAAAAGTGTATTTAACTTTCCCAGCAAAGCGGGGGTTGCGCTCAAACCGAATTGCTGTCTGCTGAAAGCCAACCCAAGAACGCAAACCACGAATATAGCGGGTGCGTTCTGGCATAGAATTGAGAATATCTACGATCTGTCGATCCATTAAACAAAAATCACCCGTATCAGTAGGAATCTCTACATCTGCAAGCTTCTTGAGGACGCGATAAAAAGAGTAGGCAGTAAAACGCTTAAACCATCCTTCCTTGATGCGTTGAGTGCGTTGAGCGTAGACAACTTGATAGCCCTGTCGCCATTTTTCCACCATGTCGGGGATTAGTTCTGGTGGATCTTGTAAGTCAGCATCAAGGATGACAATAACTTGACCCCGGACAAAATTAAGACCAGCAGTAACTGCAATTTGATGACCAAAGTTACGAGCAAAGCTCAGATAGCAAATGCGCGGATCTTTTTGATGCAGTTCTCGTAGTAGTTGTAGGGAGCGATCGCGACTACCATCATTGATTAAAATTAATTCGACAAGACCATCCATCCGATTCATTACTGCATTCAGTCTGCGGTATAGCTCAGGAATAATTTCTTCTTCGTTATAAATTGGAACAATCAATGAATACTTTGGTAGCATCTAACAATCTTGTTTAATTTTTGAACAGCCAAGCTGACAGACTGCTTGTAATCATCAAGGTTTCGTTCTTAGTATACTTAGCAATAGTCAAATCAGATTGCTATACTTTATTTATTCTTCGAGTTAATGTCATCTGAAGAATTTGATTCCTTAAGACTTTCTACAGCGTTTTTAGGAAAACTCCGACGATGGCGATACCAAGTAGACGCTGCCACCAGCGTTCCAGTTAAACCTAAAGCAAGTACTAGCGGCAAGAACTCGCCTGTTTTGACTGCCTTCAAACCATAACTACCTAGTAGTACAAAAGGTAATACACTAGGAACAGTACCAAGTGTTGTACCTAGAATATAATCTTTAAAGCTGATGGAAGTCAGTCCAGCAGCAAAGTTGACTAAGCCATAGGGCATAATCGGTACTAGTCGGATAGCAAACATATAAAAAAGCCCTCCACGACGCACCTCAGCATCCATCGCTTGCCAGCGTCCTGCAAGTCGTTTTGCAACTGTTTGGCGTCCAATAGTTCGAGTAAAAACAAAGGCTATTATTGCCGCAATGACTGCTCCAATACTAGTCCAAACAGTACCCACCCAAGGGCCAAAAATTGCACCTCCAGTCAAATTAAGCACCGTTGAAGGCAAAACTAACATAGTTGCCACAATGTACAAAGCAATATAAATAAGAGGTGCCCAGATACCAGAAGATTTCACCAAAGCTTGAATTTGTGCTGGTTCAATGCCACCAAGAAGATATAGTGCTATACCCGTTGCAATTATGCAACTCAGTGTGAGTAGCACAATACCAGCTTTCAAGTTCCACACTAGAACTCTACTCCTGCTTTTTTTGTAATACTATCCATTTTGCTCACATTTACCCTTTAATTTGAGTTAAAAAAACATTCCAGTGATCATAACCTTTATCCAAGCACAGACCAAGAAACTGCAAGCTAGAAAGGCTTGTGTCGATGAAACCGCAAGTTAACACTTCGGAGTCGCAAAAATCTGGGTAACTAACACAAAATTTGTATTCTTCACTACGCCTACCTTTGCAGAGCGAACCTGCACCGCCAACGGCACAAGTCTTGGCCCTGACCTGAATCCTTACCCAGAAAGTCCTTTGTGGTCACTTCCTAACATCTTTATACAGCAGAAATAGCACAAACCTGTAATCCGACAGGCGTGTGAATAATCACTGATTCTACACCGAATACTTGTGCGATCGCATTTGGTGTCAGAACTTCTTCAGGTGTACCAACTTCCCAAATATGACCCCGTTTTAATAATGCAATGCGTGAACTATACCGGGCTGCTAAATTCAGTTCGTGTACAACTGTGACAATAGTTAATTCCTGCTGCTGATTCAGTTCTTTTAGCAGTTCCAATAGTTGTAATTGATAGTTGATATCTAAAAAAGTTGTGGGTTCGTCTAATAGTAAAACTTTTGGTTCTTGGGCCAATGCTAAAGCTAAAAAAGCTCGTTGTCTTTCACCGCCTGAGAGTTGTTCGACTAAGCGATCGCTTAATTTTTCTAACTGCGTCTTTTTAATTGCAGCTTCGACTTTTACCCAATCTTGGGCGTTTAATTCCCATTGCCACCAAGGTTGATGCGGCGTGCGTCCTAAGCTTACTAATTGTCGCACTGTTAAGCCAACGGGAAGAGTTTGTTGTTGCGGCAATAATGCCAGTTTCTGTGCAACTAGATCTGGGGGTTGAGAGTGAATTGCTTTACCATCAAGTAGCACTGTTCCCTGTTGTGGCGAGAGAATACGACTCAGCAATTTCAGTAAAGTAGATTTACCTGAGCCATTAGCACCAACCAAACTCAACCATTCTCCTGTTTGTAGAGTGAGGTTAATGTCTTGGACAATTGGTACTAAAGCGTAACCGCCTGTGAGGTTTTGTAGTTCGAGTGGCATTTCAGAAAATCAAAAATGAGAAATTTAATCTTACAATATTTGAGTGGATTATTTGACACCCTCATACACATTTAACCGACTTTCCGCACTTCATCGTGTAATATGCGTAGATTTCCAAAATCTCACTAACAATGGTTAAATGAACAACACAAATTTCCAATGAATTTAAATATTAATACTTAAGGGTTTGGTCATTATTAGGAATAATTCTTGAAAACTAAGATAATACATTTTGAAGTAAGGAATGTGGGATTTAAATTCAACAAGTTACTCCCTTCCCGCTAGAAAATTACCGATAATGTAGGAAAAAGTAATACATAAGGTGATAAGGGTAACATTATAGGTGAATATGTGAGAAACCGAACATTCCAACTGTGCGATCGCCAGTTTAACTTGATCGGTGAGAGTTTCAGATAATCTTACTTTTGTCAATTAGAAATTATGCTGGAAATTTGTCACAAGCAGAGGTATGAAGTTAACTGTTGTACTGAACCAATGGAGTAAGAATAAAAGATGCGTATCAAAATTACGCGTAGGCGCAGCCCAACCTAGGCATCGCCTGCTCAAAAATTGTGTTTTCAACAAGAAGGCAACTCTTATAGCAGTCGCCAAAGCCGTTATTGAATTCTGTGCGAGTGGCGGATGAATAAACGGGTTTAAGTCCCCCACTAAATCGGAGATTTAGTGGTCTTTAATGAGTGGTGGGTCTGAATCCCCCACTCATTAATTCTGACTTCTGAATTCTTCTTCAATTCTTCTAATATTTCATATATTCGACTCGTTTTCAACTTAACTCTCCATCGTGATTCAATCACGCTACTAATAATTTCACCTGTCCAAATATTTCTATCTATGCTGTAGTCTACTGGTTTCTCTGAGAGCAACATTATTTTGAGCTCTTGCCTTTGCTCTGAGTTTAATCTCGACGGTACTCGATGGACTATTGGTTTAACTAATTCATTCAACCCGTCTTCAAGAAACTTATCTATCCAAGTTGATAAAGTTTTATATGTACAGTTTAGTAATTCCGACACTTCTGTTCTGGTTTTACCCTCATACAAGTATTTAATTGCTAATAATCTTTGACGCAAATATTCTTGTTGATGCTTGTAGTGCAATCTTTGCCACAAGTCTAAGTCTAGTTGGCGATCGCCTAGCTGGAATGTTCGGTTCAGCAGAGATTTATGCACTTCAGCGACCCCAGCACTACTTGCGTAATACTTTATCTTACATTATCGGTAATCTTCTGGCGGGAAAGGAGTAGTCGCGCTAAAATTTGGCTGCAATCTTCTTTCAAATATTTAAAACTATGTTTTATTGGTAAATCTCTGGAATAACAAAACCCTCCTCAAATTATGAGAAGGGTTTTATTTTGTATAACAAACCTGGCATCGAGCTATTTTTGCGTAGGGCAACCCCTAAACTATCGTGGCCGCAGCAGCGTTTCACCTCTGAGTTCGGGAAGGGTTCAGTGTGGTTCCACCGCGCAATAGACACCAGGAAAGAGTGTAATTGCTAATTCGTAATTCGTAATTGAAGAATTAAGAAACTACGAAACAACAGCAACCCTGAAGACTGCACAGTAACGCGAAACCAAATATTTTCATAACGAGTAAGTAAGTCATAATTACGAATTACGAATTACGAACTACGAATTATGTTTGAGGTCAAGGCCTCGGTCTGTTAGCACGGCTCGGCTACATACATTACTGCACTTCCACCTACCGCCTATAAACGGGTGTTCTGCCCGTGACCTTACCCACTTATTGTGGTGAGAGCACTCATCTTGAGGTGGGCTTCCCACTTAGATGCTTTCAGCGGTTATCCGCTCCGCACTTGGCTACCCAGCGTTTACCGTTGGCACGATAACTGG
>NZ_JAIVFV010000253.1 GCF_020829445.1 Nostoc sp. CHAB 5836 | reverse complement strand
AAAAGTCAGCTACTATCTACGCGCAAATCTCTAACCAAAATGGACAAATTCAAAGTTTAATAAACCAAGCACAGGCTTTTCAAGCTTTGGGACTTTATAACCGTGCTTTAACTATTTTGAATGAGGTCAACCAAAATCTCCAGCAGCAACCAAATTCACCTCTAAAAGTCACAGCTTTATTGAGTCTAGGAAATAATCTCAGTGTGGCAGGCGATTTAAAACAAGCACAACAAATCTTGCAGGAAAGTTGGGAAATTGCTCAAACATTAAAACTATCCCAAGAGCAAAGTACAATTCTTCTGAGTTTGGGTAACGTTGCCCGCGCCCAAAAGAACATTCCAGCAGCAATTAATTACTATCAACAAGCTCAAAAAAATGCCTCACCTCTAGTACAAGTTAAAGCACAACTAAATCATCTAAATACATTAATAGAAGCTAGAAAATGGCAGCAGGCTCAAGCACTATGGTTGCCTATTTTAACACAGTTGAATAATCTACCTTCTAGTAGGTCAAGCATTTATGCACAAATCAACTTAGCTCAAAGTTTGATGTGCTTGAAACAGTCAACTGTAGTCAAACCAGAGTTTAGTTCTCCCATCGTTCAACAATGTATAGCATTTAAAGAAGCAGAGAATAAACTATTATCAAATTCACAAGATTTAACAGATATTACTCCCGAATGGTCAGATATTGAGAGATTGTTAATAACTGCTAGTGAGAAAGCAAGCACTTTACAAGACAAACAAGCAGAAGCATATGCCCTTGGCTATCGTGGCGGACTGTATCAGCAAACACAGAGACTAACAGATGCGAATAAATTCACCCGTCAAGCTTTAAATTTAGCACTTACCGCCGATGCTCGTGATATTGCTTACCGTTGGCAATGGCAACTAGGTCGAATTGCGAAGGCGCTGGGTGATTCTCAGCAGGCGATTTCTAACTATACTATTGCATTTAAAAACTTGCAATCGTTACGTAGCGACTTAGTAGCAACTAACCCAGATATTCAGTTTTTCTTCCGTGAAAGTGTGGAACCTATCTATCGTGAACTGGTTGATTTACTTTTAAAACAAAAACAACCCAACTTGATACTCACCCGTGAAGTGATTGAATCTTTGCAGTTAGCTGAATTGGATGATTTTTTTCGGGAAGCTTGCGTTACAGCCGAACCAAAACAAATTGATGAGATAGTTGAAAAAGCAAACCCACGCACAGCTGTTTTCTATGCTTTCTTTCTGCCAAATAGCTTAGAAGTCATTTTGAAACTGCCAGGAGAAGATTTACAGCACTACAGCACTCCTTTGAATATAAAAATAGCAAAAAATACTATTGCCAAATTACAGCAAGCACTTCCCCAAGTTGACCGAGCGAAGGACGTGCAAATATTATCGCAAGAAGTTTACAAATGGTTAATCGCATCAACACAAGAAAGACTGAATCGCAGTAATGTGAAAACGCTGGTGTTTGTTTTAGATGGAGCGTTGCGGAATATACCGATGGGGGTACTTTATGATGGGCAAAAATACTTGGTGGAGAAATATGCGATCGCACTCACTCCAGGTTTACAGTTAATAAATCCCCGTGAAAGAGCAAAAATCCAGCTAAATGCTTTAACGGCGGGAGTGAGCGAACAACGAAAAGTTGAAGGGCTGGAATTTAACAAACTTGAAAACGTAGAACCAGAACTGCGGGAAGTTAAATTCCAAGTTCGAGGTAGCGAAGAGTTACTCAATCAACAGTTTACTAAAAAGAATTTAGAGCGCCAAATTAATAAAGGCGGTTTCTCTATAGTACATTTAGCAACACACGGTCAATTTAGTTCTGACCCTGACAAAACCTTTTTGCTTTTATGGGACAAACTAATAAAAGCAAGGGATTTGAATAATTTACTGCGAAGTACTGACACAGGGCAAGCATCTAAAACAATAGAATTATTAGTTCTCAGTGCTTGTCAAACAGCTAGTGGTGATGATCGGGCTGCACTTGGACTTGCAGGTGTAGCAGTTAGTGCAGGCGCACGCAGCACAATAGCTTCCTTATGGCCTGTGAATGATGAGTCAACTAGTTTATTAATGAAACGATTTTACCAGGAGTTAGCTAATCCAAATATTACCAAAGCTGAAGCTCTGCAACGCGCTCAAATAGCTTTATTAAACCAAAAAGATGAACCATATCACTGGGCACCTTACATTTTAGTTGGTAACTGGTTGTAATCAACAAAAATATAAGTCCTTAATATTTGAAAAAATAGTATTACTTTGACAATGAACAGCAATCTAACAAGGGTTCATTGCTCAATTCTGTTAATTCTCCATCTTTTAAAAATGCTGCCCATTCGTCTCTAGCTGTTGGGTTTTGTGGTGTTGCACGCAGCTTTTGTGCTAAATAAGTTAAGTTATCAAACCAAATATTCTCAAGACTGTAATTACTTGGTGAAACTCGTTTTATATTTCCATCAACAAAGAAATATACTGATGTATCTTGTGGTTGGCAATATATTTTGAAGTACCATCGATAGCTTTGATTTAATGCTAAATAATTTTGTGAATTGTCAGGCAAACTGACACTAATAATCCCTGCTTTGTCTGGTAAAGTTATAGACGTACGATAGAGATCATTCTTTTGCTTATCTTGTACAATAAACTCGCCTACTCGTGCTTGTGTGGGTAAATCAGGAATATAAAACCAAAACTTTGGATATTCAGAATAAGTTAAATTGATATCTTTGTTGGGAACTAAAGCAGTCAAAGGTTGTTTGGTATCGGGACACCCTCCCCGGCTAGCAGCAGCTATACGTTTTTTGGGTGCGCCTCGATTTGGTGGTTTAAAGGTTACACGCTGACGTTTGGGAGTGACAGTTTGATTATTGTTGGAGGTTTGAGCGTTAACAATTGGCAGATAGGCTGTAAAGTTAATAAATGCATATATGATAGTGAAAGTTGAAATTAATCTATATCCAGTTATTGTTGCCATAAAAATATCTATTTTTGAGTACTTATTTTGAATTGTCGAAACGTTTAACTATCAAGCATAGTGGCAAAAAATATCTACAACGTCAGAAATGTTGAATACTAATATATTTTAAGCCTTCACCCAAAAATACCATATTTTGGGCTATTTTTATCGGATTTTTCTTAACATTCAACACTTCTGGCAACCTCAAAACCAAAAAATGTTTATGATTTGGAATTTTGAATTGTTAAGTCGTTGTGGTAATTTGATTTCACTACTGTGCTTGTAATTACCAAAACTAAGATTGAGGGAACAACTGGAACCCAATAACCTTGGATAAGTAAAATTAAGCACGATCCCATAAGCATAACACTAGTGGAGGCGATCGCTAAGATCACAAAGCGAGATGGACAAAGCCACACTAATAGGACTCCCATTAACGACCAACCCCAAACCCAAAGAATCTCACCCAGCATTGGCCAAATTTTCATCAAAGGTCGCTTATCTAGCACCGCACTTAAAATCTGACTGACCATATGTGCTTGCACCAATACCCCTGGTATTTCACCATAGGGAGTATTGATATAATCTCCAGCAGTTCGACCTGTGACACCAATCATCACAATCCGACCCCGTACCATTTCTGGGTTAATCTCACTATTGAGAACTTGTGTAATAGTGACTGTTTCTGCAATCTTTCGTGAAGCACGGTAATTCAGCAATATCTGCGTTCCCCAGCCATCAATCTTGTGATATCCGCCAGTCGAATCTTCTACAGGTAAGGGTGTAAAAACAACATTACCTAGTTGCAAATTCCCTTCAGAAGTTTTTGTTGGTTTAATACCTTTTGTTTCTAAAAAGTTTATTGCCAATAGAACATTAAAGGCATTATCTGAATTACAAGCAGAATTTTGTTCAGGAGTAATAAATAATAAATGGCGACGTAAAACACGGTCTGAATCAATTACCACATCAGCAAATCCAACACCATCTGCTGGCATTTTTGGTGGTGCGAGAACACCAGGATTATTGAGGTCACTAGAATCAGGAACTCTGCAAACAGCTATTAAACGGTCATTTTGTTCAAAATGTTTGACTAATTCAGCATGACCTGGTTCTCTCTTAATTTCACGAAAAATATCTAAACCAATAAATTGCGGCTGATATTGATCTAACTTATTTATTGCCTGAGCTAAGATCCCATCTGGTAAAGGAAAGCTATATTTATTGATATCCTGTTCTGTTGCTTCTACTACCAAAATCCGGTCATCGGGTTTTTCTTCAGGACGCAACTGCATGAGTTGGTTAAATGCTACTAATTCAACTTTTTCTAATACACCTGTTTGCCGTACTCCTAGCACAATACCTGTAGTTAACAAGCTAGCAATAAGTATAGGTAAAAAACGAGTCCGTGTAGTTAAATAATTTTTAGTTTCTCCTGTTATTTGTGGTAGTAGCTGAATTATCGCAGGCTGGTTATTTGGTTCTAATGCTTGTAGTGGTGCAGCAACTAAATCTTGCCATAGTGGGGGTTGATGTGCAGGATTTTGATAAATGACTGGTAACCAGGAAGCACAGGGATACTCATTTTCTAATCCATGCAATCTCTCACGTGCTTTCCGTACTGCTAAATAAAAAGATTCACCTTGAGAAAATTCTCTCAGAAAATATTTTAAAAATTCTTGCGCCACGTTATCTAGTACAGGTTCGCGCATAACAATAGTTTGGGGAATGTGCAATTGGGCCAAATTCCGCGCCAACCCTAAACCATCACAGGAGTTAAAAATTGCAATTTTCAACCCTGTTGATATTGCACGCCGGAGGGCTAATTTTAAGTCTAAAATAGTTAAACTATCTGTTTCGTTGATATAAATTCGACCTGTTTCTGATTCAGTTTTACTATGACCGGCAAAAAATAAAATATCCCAGCCTTCTTCCCATAGCTTATCATTAATTTTCTGCCGTTTTGGTTCTACTAAAAACTTGATATTAGCATTAGGTAACTCTTCCAATAAACGCTTATCTTCTTCAATATTAATCCCAGTACCATCACCAATAATTGCTAAAATCTTTACTTGTGTTTGTGTCTGAATAGATTGTTTAACTTGTTTATAAATTCGAGGAATAACAGCAATTTCTGCATAATTATAATTAGCAAAAAAATCCCATTCCTGCCAAGGTAAACGTTGAATTTGAATATCTTCTGTTTCCAAGAAAAAGCGTACTACTTCAGATGAATTAATTTCTTCGTGCAACTTGTCTCGAATTCGCAAAAATTCCCTTGATTGCAACCACTGATTCAAGCTATTACTTAAACGTTGAGCTGCTGCTTGACAGTCTTCTGGAATAGAAACATTAGTTATTTGTTTATTGGGTTTTTCTAATGCTCTTTTTTTATCGCCAATATTATCGTATTTTAAACGCCAGCGATCGTATAGTTGAATAATTTCTGGTTTTGGTGGTAAATTACCCGTAACTTGAACAGGAGGAGGGAATGGTTTACCTTCTTCGCCAATTTGCAATATTACAGGAAAACCCTGCTCAAAGTTGCCTTCTCCAATTTTCAGAATGACTAATTTGCTCATAGTCTTACTGGAGCCAAATGCGATTTATACTTATCTCAATTTTTAGTCAACTTGCACTTGCAGCAGAATTCAAAAGTCAGAATGAGCTACGCCCCGCTGCGCTAACAGAATTAGAATAGGCTCTATGCCTAACTTTAAGATTAAGATGGTGTAGTGTACACAGTTCATGACAACTATCTCCTGGCTTCTTATACTAACTTCAAATAACGAAATATTCAGTAATCTGCACATTATCTATTCCTATTTTGATACTAAATTCATCCCCTGGCGAACCACTAAACTTGAGTTGAATAAAATTATCAGCTTTCCTGGCTTGGGTTTCTAAAAATAAATCTCCTTCGTTATCTAGTATCTTCAATTGCAGTGCTTCAGGTAAATAATTTTTACTACCCATAGGATACACCCGCAGTAAAATCGCTAATTTATGTAAAGGTTTTGGTAAAATTCCTACCATTAATGCTACTGGATTACCTGCAAGTTGCATCCCTAAGTCAGTTATCCTTTTGATACCAGCAACTGGGTTATCGGGGTCGATAGTCCACAAACTTTCCGCAGCTGTCCAACGGGTTTCTTGGTCGTCAGTGGTATTTAATAGATGAATTAATGCTGCGATCACATTTTGGTCGCCTGTACCACTTTTTCCTAATTTCTCTGCTGCTTGTTTACGCTGTTCCTCATCCCGACTAGTATAAATTTGGTCAATTAGTTGCTTAATTACTTCAAATTTGTACTTCTCAATTCTGCGATCGCGGAAGCCAAATGCTAACTTTGCTTCTTCTGTACCAAAAAGCGACTCAATTGATTGCCAACTGTCTTCAAACACATTATGCAACCATTTACTTAAATTTACTGTCTTCTTTGCAGAGGCTTTGATTGTTGTCGGTTGCACTAACAACTCTTGTCGCCTTTCATATAATTTTTGTCTGCATTGATCGTCAGCTATTAAAATTGCCCATTGTGTAAAAGGGATTTCGCGACGCGGTGAATAGGGAGAGGGCTGAGATAGCTTTTCTAATAATTGCTCTACTGGTATAGTCGATACTTGGGGCAGTGCTTCTATTACTGCTAAAGTCGCTTCTGTTTCATGAGGAGAAAGTTCTTGTTTTACCCAAATAACATTTAGGTCATTAATTAAATTTTCTCCATCTAATGAATAGCTGCGGTCAAACTTATCATACATTCCTTGAGATTTGAGTCTTTGATGTGTGGCATAGCCCCATACACGCAACCAATTTTCCAGTAAATTTATCTGTACAGCCAAGTAATAATTTCCAGCCCAGCTAGGAATATCCACCCATTCCTGTGGTACACAAAATTCTTCAGTATCGCTTGCTTCACTAGGAATTAGTATCCAGCGAGTTTTTCCTAACTGCATAGCAGTGCCATTCACCACTTCCCAAATACTTGATAAAGCTTCATCGCTAGGGCAAACTGCAACCTTAAAACCAGAATCTCCTTGTAGCCATTCTGTAACTTTATTCAAACAGAGGCGATTTAAAAAAGCATTCCAACGAGGAGCATCATTAGAATATTTATGTTCTGTTGACCATGCTTTTTCTTTATCTTCTTCTGAAAAATATAACCACAATTGTTCCGGATAAATTACAGAGTATTGCTCAATATTTAACATCTCTAGCCTATCTCCTTTATATTTTATAACTTTCATATGGTGCGACTTTTAACCATTCATCGACTAAAGTAATAATTTGCTTATCTGGCGATCTAAGTAATGCCAAACTAATACCCAGCCTATCTTGTAATTGCTTTTGGAATTCTATCTGTAAATTTTCTTTGACCTGCGCTAAGTTATAATTTACTAAAGATTCAGGTATTTGGAGTTCTAATGCTACTTGCTCTTTATTTAATTGTTTACCATAATGCAGTTTTAAAATTTGAATTAAATCTTTGTCATTAATTAATAGTAACTCTTGTAACAATTGGTGTAATATTCCTTTGCAGTGAGGACTTAACCATTGGTTCATTTCCTTAGATTTTTGGTCAATTTCTGCTTCAGTTAAGGTAAGACCAAGG
>NZ_JAIVFV010000252.1 GCF_020829445.1 Nostoc sp. CHAB 5836 | reverse complement strand
AACAAGTTGTTCTCTTGCTCCACAAAGACTCAGCTGGCAATTTATTTTTAGTTGGGGTCATCCGAGATATTACTCAGCGCAAGTTGATGGAAGAACACCTTCAGCGCACTGCTGCTGAATTATTCCGCTCGAACAATGAATTAAAACTCAATGAAGACCACTTACGTTATTTAGCGTATCACGATCCCCTCACTGGTTTATCCAATCGCAAGTTTTTTGGCGAAGAACTTTACCAGTCGTTACATTGGGCGCAAGAGAACAACTTGTTGCTAGGACTGCTGTTTATTGATCTAGATGGCTTTAAGCAAGTCAATGATACTCTCGGACATGAGAAGGGCGATCGCTTGCTCATGACTATTGCTGGAAGACTCAGCAACTCTTTACGCGCTAGTGATACAGTTTCTCGTTTAGGTGGCGATGAATTTACTGTGATTTTACGCGCAATTCCTAATAACCAAATAGCTGCTAAAGTCGCGGAAAAAATTTTAAGTAGTATTAGTGAACCAATTGTTTTGGACGGCTATGCAACACGAGTCTCTGCCAGTATTGGTATAAGTGTCTATCCATACAACGGTAAAGACAGTGAAACTTTGATAAAACAAGCAGATGCAGCAATGTACCGTGCCAAGTACCTGGGTAAAAATCGCTACGAATTTGCTTAATTATTCAATAGTCAAGGCTCCAGATTTTTTCGCCTTTGTTAATATTTTTACCTTGAAATTAGGAAATATGAAGTGGAGATACGTCCAAGGCACTGTTTTGAAAAAGCATGGGATATATGCTCATCGGTGACTTCTTAGGCAAGATGCAGACCTACTAAGCCTTTTTGACCTGAACACTAAACCTAATAACATAGGTAAGAAAGGAATTAGTCATCAGACTTAATTAGGAAAACAAATAAAAATAGTAAATATTTATACTATTTTTATATACGTATATTTGCTTGTCTTTTCAGGTTGCTTCGTCGTTCTCTACTCTTTAAAATCCTTGTAATATAAGGACTAAATTGTTTTATCTTTACTTTGACTACATCTAAACTATACAAGAAAATAAGTAATATTTAACATCTTATTTAATTTTGCATTTAATATACATAGTGTTTATACGCAGAAAAATTCATTTGCTATTAATAAATAGTAACTGAGGTAAAATGCTTACAGTATTTCAACAATACATCTAACTTTAGACTGAAATATATCTAACTTTAGACTGATGTACAAATGGCTTATTAAGAATGTTACGTAAATATACAAACTATTTAATACCGCAAAATTAAGGTTAATCTACAAGTAGACACCACAATTACTTGTACGCAACCAGCAATGATTTCATAAAGTTGAAATATTTTTTCAGCTAGCTCAGTAAATATACGCTACTGAACAATAAAAACAATTTAAAAATAAAAATCAATAAATTTACGTAGAACATGAAAACTAACTTCCGAATGACAAAGTTGAGAATATTTTGTATAATTGCTTACATAGTCGTACAAAATATTGCTGCTTGTAGAAGTATATTTAGTACTGCAAGTGCTAATACTCTTCCGGCTGCTAGCAGCAACACCTTAATCGCCCGCAAAGCCAATTCTCAAAATTCAAAAGACATATATATTCCACCAGATTATGGTGGCCCCGATAGTCATCATGGTAGCGGTACTCGGTGATGGCAATTTGAGATTTTAGCTTGCGGTAAAGCAGCTACCGTCTTAGACACCACATCCTTTACTTGGCGGCTGATTACAGGATGTTGTACTGAGGGCTGCTGAAAACCCTAACCTCGTTCCTCAAGCTCTTTAAGATAGTTTTTTCAAGGCAATAGTGAAGATTTCCACCAATTATGTGTTTGTACAACTGTGTGGACTTGCCAATTTGGGTCTGGTTGAGGATAATCTAAACGATAATGTCCGCCTCGGCTTTCGGTTCTAAAAGCTGCACTTTTGAGAATTAAATCAGCTACATCTAATAAATTGCGGGTTTCTGCCCAAAGTCTCAATTGCCGTTCAACATCTGGTAGGTCAAAACTAGCTGGTTCTGCTGGACGTAAAGCAAGGAAGAATTGACTTAAAGGCAAGGTAACAAAATCCTGTTGCCAAGATTCAATAGTAGCGATCGCAGTTTCCAACCTTGATTGCTCCCGACAAATACCAGCACTTTCCCACACCAGACGTGGTAACTTCTCCCTAAGTACTTCTAGCTGTGCTTGCTGGATCTGCCACTCACTAGCATTAGCACTAAATTTCCGTAATGGCAGCACTGGTGTTTCTGACGGCATCCCAATATTTTCTAACTCAATTTGCGCCATCTGGGCCCCAAATACAATACATTCCAACAGGGAATTACTGGCAAGGCGATTTGCCCCATGCACGCCGGTACTAGCGGTTTCACCCACTGCGTACAAACTCTTAATATTTGTACGATTCATCAAATCCGCGACAATTCCCCCCATCCAGTAATGAGCAGCTGGCGCTACAGGAATTGGTTCATGGAAGACATCAACGCCCCAATGCTGACAAACTTTGATGATGTTGGGAAAGCGGTGACGAATCTTGTCGGCGGGGATGGGGCGCATATCCAACCAGACATGGGCAGTAGCCAGATCAAGGGCAGTATGTTGTAAATGACTGAAAATTGCTCTACTGACGACATCTCTCGGTGCGAGTTCACCCGCCGGGTGGTAGTCAAAGGCAAAACGCCGCCCTTCGTGATCGACAAGGTGTGCCCCTTCGCCGCGTACAGCTTCGCTAATCAGGAAGCGATCGGCGCCAGGCTTAGTGAGAGCAGTGGGGTGAAATTGGACAAATTCCAAATCGCGGAGGATGGCCCCAGCACGAGCGGCGATCGCTACCCCATCACCCGTACTCACCGCCGGGTTAGTGGTTTGGGCAAATACCTGACCGCCGCCGCCAGTTGCTAATACCACAGCACCGGCTCTTACCCATGTGATTTTACCTTGATAAAACAGGCTAATTCCCTGACAGCGATTGCTTTCGGGTTCAATCCACAAACTCAAAGCCAAAGCTTGCTGAATGAGTTGAATATTTTGGCGACGTAATACTTGGGCGGTGAGGGTGGTGATAACTTCCCTCCCTGTGGTGTCCGCAGCGTGGAGAACCCGGTTGCGAGAATGAGCAGCTTCTAAAGTTAAAGCCAAGGCTTGACCATTACGGTCAAAAGCAACCCCCAAGTTAACTAAGGATTGAATGCAGTTAGGAGCAAGTTGGGCGAGAAATTCGACAGCAGTGCGATCGCACAAACCTGCACCTGCCCGGATTGTATCTTCAATGTGCAGCGTGGGAGAATCTTCTGGGGCAATGGCTGCGGCAATGCCACCTTGTGCCCAATCACTGGCGGACAAAGCGATCGTTTCTTTAGTAATCAAGCCGACTCGCAAGGACTCTGGCAGACAAAGCGCTGTGTATAGTCCAGCCGCACCAGCGCCGACTACTAAGACATCAAATTGGCTATCAATATCTATCTGGAGCAAGGTAATGGGGGAGTTATAACTCCTAACTCATATCATGTCCCACTCCCTAGAATCAGGAGTGGGCTGCTATTTGCTAGATTAACGGCAGGTGCAGTTATCTATAGATGCCGTTGTTAAAGCGATCGTCTCCCTCGTTGAAGGCAGGCTCTAGTTCTGTCACGGTGAACTTATCCAAGTTGGCTTGCAGGGTTTGTTTTTGGCGATCGCTTAATCCTGGAAGATCCAATACATCCTCTACCTTTTTGTAAGGAGCATTGGTAATGATTTTCTTAGCCAGGGTGGGATAAAGCCCTGGAAACTGTTGAAAAGCTCGGACGTTGGTATTATTTAAATCAATTTTTTTACCAAATTCCGTTCCTAGTTTAGCGTCTGCCCGATTCTGCCGCTCAATTGCCAGAACTGGAACTGGCAAAAATGTAAAACTGTTGAAACTAGCAGCTTGGGCTATTTGAGTTGTTCCCAACCATCCCCAGCAACTAAGTAACAAACTAAACACTGTTAATAAACGCGCAAATCCTTTCACGATTTTCTACCTCTTTCCATCAAACAGCAATAAAAGTTTTAAGCTAACAGCCGTCATTGGTCATTAGTCATTGGTCATTAGTCATTGGTCATTGGTCATTGGTCATTAGCAATTGGACTTTGGACAAAGAACAAAGGACAAAGGACAAAGGACAAAGGACAAAACCTGATAGCTTAGTCAACACAGTAGTCATCAGAAACTAATATACAGCGTATTAATATCCACAATATTTGCCGTTACTGGGTTTAAATGTACTTTTGCCAAAAATTTTCATCGTGGTCAGAGTACTTGCATCGTTGTAATAGTGTTGCGTCCATGATTCTGGTAGCATTCCCAGCTAGACGAAATCTTTTCGGGGTGGCTGATTCTACCTCCTAAGCAGACAAAAAACCGTGCGATGTCTAATACCGAAAATCCTACCAAAAAAGGCTTGACGCTGATGGATGTTTATGTAATATTTCTTAACTAATTAATCATCTACAACATCATTTTTGATGTGTGTAGGTGGGAGATAAAGCATAGCTTTGGCGGGGTGGGGTTCTTCGGGTTTAGTAAGTAATCAACCGGACACTATATTAGGACTTACGCACACTTTACGAATTCTTGGCGTTCTTCTCTACGAGACGCTGCGCGTTCGCAAAGCGTCTCCAAAGGAGAAGGCGTCTCGGCGGTTCGATAAATTAAGCTTTTTGGCAACTTTTGCGTAAGTCCTGTATATAACAGAGTTTTGTCGAAGTCCAGCGTCTCGTAGATAAGGGTCGAAGTGCTGCCTTGCTCAGGCTGCGATCGCAGCTAACAAAAATAGGCTGTCTACCAAAATTGTACTCAAAACTGCGCCGCCAAAGGCATACCAGTGTCTTTCCTTTCGACCTAAAGGTAAAATGCCGACTGTTAACAGCACTAGGGCGAGAATTATGGCCCAAGTTTGTCCCCAAGGTGCTTGTACTTGGATCAGGGCATTTTGTAGAATTTGCGGTGCTAGATCTGCATCTACTCTCATGATTTGCCGCCAGTAGGGCATCAAATCTACTATATAAAAATATACGTCTGTTAAAACCGTACCCAGTAAAGATCCTAAATAAAACCAGTTACCCACCTTACCCCAATTCTTTGCCAGACACCAGCAAGCAAAGGGTAAACCGATAAACTCCACTGGCAAATGCCATAAAGGTTCCCAACGTAACCAGCCCCAGTAAATTGCTCCTGCTAACCAACTCCAGCTAAATCCTAAGAGCAAATCCCCCCAGACATAAGTTGCAGGACGTGACATTAAGGTAAAACTTAGCCATACCCACAATGCTGTCAGCCCTAGACTCAGACTTGGTAGCGATCGCACTATTGGTGCTTCTACAAATACTGGCACTGATACCAAAAACACCGCCGCCGCAAACACTAACCAATTTTGTCGCTCAGAAATAGATAAGGAAAGAGAGGAAGAAAAGGAAAGTGTAGATTCCAGTTGCCTGATACCCTTTTGGCCAGTATTGGCTAAATACAACTCGGTATCAATAGAAGAGATAGAAGCAGTGTAGGAGGACAGTGTATTATTAATCAAAGTTTTTAATATTTGTTACTAAACTTTATCTTATTTAAGATATCACACTTTAAAATCCCCCCCTGGGGCATTGTAATTATACCGAAATTTCGGGGAGGGTTGGCGCAAACTAAACAAAATATTCTGCGCCAGACTAATCCATTGAAGTTCCACTACGTACAGAACCCCTCTGTAGTCTCCTGTAAATGAGTACTACAGAGAGTTGAGGGGTAAAATTTAACGGTTAAAAAGTGAACTGGTATCAGTCCGCCAAATATTAAAGTTTGATGAATTAGCCAAATTGCGTTGACTTATTGAGGTGGGTGTAAGAATATGAACCTCGTCTTCGATGATGTGATCAAAAAACAATTCAGGAGTCAGTCGCCAGAATTGAGTATTACTCCCTTCCCGCCAGAAGAATACCTAATTTTTTTTACGAACCGCCTTCTCTACGAGAGGCTGACGCCAACGCGCAGCGTCTCCCCCTGGGAGAAGGACGCCAAGGACACCAAGGAAGAGAGAGAAAATCAATAGGTAATCTTGTAGGGGGAAGGGAGTAATTCTGGGTGATGGCGGAGAAATCAAGGGGTTTAAGACCTCCACTAAATCTTGACTGCGGAACGCCCAAGGGATGATAAGCGTGGTTAACTTTCGTAGTGGCGAGTTTGAATCCCCCACTTTATTTTGAATTCTGTAGGACTTACGCAAAATAATGAAAAAACGAACCGCAAAGGGCGCAAAGGACACAAAGGAATAAAAGTTTCAGAGAGTTATTGCGTAAGTCCTATTCTGGCTTCTGAATTGTTTTTCATTGATCATAGGACTTACGCAAAATATCTCTCAAACTCTGACTTCTCTGTGCCCTCTGCGCCTCTGCGGTTCGTTATTCCGTAATTCCTGCGTAAGTCCTAGATCAGTAAAATTGAATTTTCTACAAGATTGGGTGAAGATCAGAGTATATAAAATAACATCAACGTCTAAAAATGACCGTAATAATGTTTAGAACAGGAAAAAGGTATTAATTGCATATGGAGTTTATTCAAGCTTTTGTTTTGGGTATTGTTCAAGGTATTACAGAGTTTTTACCAATTAGCAGTACTGCACATCTTCTGATTGTGACAAAGCTATTTGGTTGGAAAGAACTAGGTTCTAAAGATTTTGTTGATGCAATTCAATTTGGCAGTGTGATCGCAATTGTGGGGTATTTTTGGTCGCTGATTTATAGTATTGTTAAAGGTGGAATCGAAGCATTAAAAGATAAAGACTGGCAACGTGAGGAATGGAAAATTCTTGTCGGTATTTTAGTAGGAACACTGCCTGCTTTAATTTTCGGCTTTCTTTTGAAAGATATTCTACCGGAGAGCGCATTAATTATTGCCATCATGTCAATTATCATGGCACTTTTACTAGCTTTGGCAGAAAAAATTGGCACTCGTAAACGAGATTTTAATTCATTGCAGATTCGGGATGGTATTTTAGTTGGACTGGGACAAACGCTTGCTTTGATTCCTGGCGTTTCTCGTTCTGGTTCGACGTTGACTACTGCCTTATTTTTAGGATTAGAACGCGATACAGCAGCGAAATTCTCATTTTTATTAGGGTTTCCAACTCTGACAATTGCTACCCTATATAAAAGTCTGAAAATCTTCAAGTTGTTTCAAGCCCACGAGTTGCCAGATAACATTGTTGGATTGTTAATTGTCGGGATTATTTCAACGTTTATTTTTTCTTACCTATCAATTGCATTTTTGATCAAATACTTAGCAACCAAAAACACTCTGATTTTTGTTTGGTATAGATTAGCATTCGGTAGTGCGATCTTATTAGCGATCGCAGCAGGTTGGAAAGCATAATAGTCATTAGTCCTTTGTCCTTTGTCATTGGTCATTTGTTCAAAGAAAATAACTAATCTCATATCTTGCACCGGGAAATTTGAATGTCAATTCCACAACTAAGTATGAAATTTCGCATTCGTTCAAAGTAGAGTAAAATTAACGACAGTAATAGTTGTGGAAAGCAAGTTTGAAAAGCAAGTTG
>NZ_JAIVFV010000251.1 GCF_020829445.1 Nostoc sp. CHAB 5836 | reverse complement strand
GTATGTTAGCGTCAGCCACACTAAGTCAGCTAATCCTTGTGATAACGGGGATGAGGAGGAATAAATAGTAATTGGCTCCCCCATCTCCCCCATCTCCCCCATCTCCCCCATCTCCCCCATCTCCCCCCACTCCCTTAATTCTCAAGCTCTATTACCTCTTTCCCCGTCTCCAATTGCTCCCGTTCCTTACCATACTTCCGCAGCTGTTTCAAGAGGTCTTCTTGGGATGAGTTAGGGATAGACGGATTGGGGGTTGGTTCAAGTTTGGTGTCGATACTGCCAAAATTAACAGGTGAGGGATTAATGACATAAACGGGTAAGGACTTGTCATTAAACATCGCCTGTTGGGTTGGTGCTGGGGTAGGAATTAGATTATTTGGTTTCCTCATAGCAGCTTTTACCGAGTCTAGAGTAGTCGCAACCTGCACTTGTTGCTGCATCTGTTGTGTAGAAGATACTAAACCACTTAGACCATTGACCAATTGCCGTAAATTTTGGCGGAAATTAGGATCACCTGTCAATTCATCCAAATCAGATGTAATTTTTTGGGTATTTTCAAAGGTTACTCGTGCTGAATCTAAAGTTTGTTGCAGCACCACCACATTCTTTGGATCGTTTAAAGTTTTAGAAGCATCGCGTAAATTAGCTGAGGCTTGTGCTGCATTTGCTGAAAGAGTTTCTAAGTTGTTGAGTAATTCTCCTTTAGTCAATCGATTGACCGATGGTGATAGGCTAGTGACTGTAACACGCAGTTGGTTGCTGGTTTCGGTAATGTTGTTCAAAGCACCAACCAGCGCAGAACGATTTGTTGTCAACAAATTATCCAGATTGTTCAGCAGCCGATTTGCTTGAGTTGCAGTTGCACCGAATTTGTCTACTGTTTGAGTTGCAGATGTATTAAGTTGGTTTGTCGCCCGTTGCACTGAATTAGCAGTGGCTGAAAATGTATTTAGTTGTTGTCGCAAGCTTTTGGTCAAACCTTGTAAATCCTGACTTAGCTCAGTAAAACTGGATGCTGCACCTGTGGTAGTTTCTAGAACCCTATTGACATTTCTATAAAATTTTGGGTCATTGTATACAGTCGCTAGCTCCGTGGAACTGCGAATTAGTTGATCAACACTGATCCCAACCTGACCTTTTAACGTAGAGCCATTACAGACGATGAGACTGCGATCGCAATTTTGATCTAGGGGTTTAGCAAGCACAACCCCAGTTGGTAAGGTTGTTTTTGGTGTGATGTCGATAATACTTTCGCTAATTAACCCGCTCTGATTAGCTTCCACCACTAGATTCCGGGGGATAATTAGGTCAGTTTGGGCAATTTCAATCTCGACATCAATAGCATTTGGCCCTGGTCGAACCTGGGAAATAGTTCCTACCTTAACCCCACGATAGCGAACTGCTGTTCCCTTTTGCATTCCGCCAGCGTTAGCAAATTCGACAATAAATTTGTATGAACGACCAGCAGCAGTGAATCGATTTAACCACAAAAAGAGTAATCCAAATACCCCTAGTCCTAGCAGGAGTAGTAACCCCACAGAGCCTTCTCTAAATGTTCGCCCAGACGCGAAGCGGCTTGTCATAAGACCTCGCATTTTTTTGCCTCCACCAACAACCAATTAAGAGTTAGGAGTTGAATTGAACTCCTAACTTCTCACTCCTAACTTCTCATTCTTAACTTCTCACTTTTAAGTTTCTAGCCGACGACTTGAATCGGCCCTTGGACACTTCCACTGATAAATTGTCTGATTAACGGATTTTCTGTGTTGTATATCTCACTAACTGTACCCTGCCACTGCACTTTACCTTCATAGAGAAATATAAGCCTATCAGATGTACGGCGGATAGTGCTGTCTTGGTGGGTAACAACGGCGTAGGTGCTACAAACTCCATGTAAACATTGCAAATAGCGGATTAAATCTTCGATTACTGTTGAGGCAATGGGATCAAGTCCAGCTGTTGGTTCATCGTATAGTAGAACTTCTGGCCCTTCTGAGGGACTATCGGGGTTAGACATAATCGCACGGGCAAAGCTTACCCGTTTTCGCATTCCCCCGGAAAGTTCGGCGGGGTAGAGATTGCTTATTTCTGGTAACCCTACCATCTCCAATTTTTCTTTTACTAAATCTCGAATGCGCGATCGCGGCAGCTTTGAATTTTGATAAAGTAAAAATCCCACATTCTCTTCCACTGTCAGCGAATCAAATAGTGCCGCCTGCTGAAACACCATACCAATACCAACCTGCTGGCCACCATCCTCAATCAAACCGTTTCGCCGCACTCCTTGCACATAAATTTCTCCTTCGTCGGGAGTAAGTAACCCTGCCATTATCCGCAAAATCGTTGATTTCCCAGTCCCTGATGGCCCAATAATCCCCAGTGCTTCTCCCCGATAAATGGTCAAATCTACATTATCTAGAACTTTATGGCTACCAAAGGACTTAGAAACACCTTTGAGTTCAATTAATGGTTCAGTCATTAGTTATTAGTCATTGGTCATTGGTGAGCCAGTGCCTTGGGTGGTATACCCAATAGTCATGTCATAATTATTGCTAGGGCATTGTATCGTACATCATAAGTATATGATTACCATTCGGATTAGCAAACTTTATTTTTTTACCATAATATTTAGTTATTTGCGATGTTCACCCTTCCAAAATCTCTTTAACCCAAGGCTGACGTAGACACCATTGTAATTTACTGCCACTAAGAGGTTGTTTGAAAAGTATTGGGCGAATATAATTCGCTACTACACAAACTAAGTCCACCTGCGTGGACTAATACGAAATCAAGGTTTTTAACCTGCGTAGGTGGTCACTGAGCGGCTGGTGAGCATCTCGACTCCGCTCGTTGGCGTAGCCTCTCGTAGAGATGGAACCGCAGTCGAACCATGTCGAAGTGGAGGTTTTGTTTTTATAGCCGCGACTTCTAGTCGCCCGGCGAGTAATAAATTAGACTTTTCAAACATCCTCTAGAGGCGATTGTAACTAAGCGTACTGATATTCATTACCCTAAGCCTAAAGTTATTAGCATTACACAATCAACTGAATTAGGGACTTTATATTCTATTGAAGAACTTTTAAGTATTAAAGAAGTGGCGAAAAAGTATAATCTAAAAATTCATATGGATGGCGCTCGCTTTGCAAATGCAGTTGCCGCTATGAATAAAAGCCCTGCTGAAATCACTTGGAAAGCTGGAGTGGATGTGTTGTGTTTTTGTGGTACAAAGAATGGAATGGCATTAGGTGAAGCCATTCTTTTCTTCAACAAAGCGCTAGCAGAGGATTTTGATTACCGATGCAAGCAAGCAGGTCAGCTAGCCTCAAAAATGCGATTTATTTCTGCTCCGTGGTTGGGTCTATTGGAAACTGGTGCTTGGCTAAAAAATGCTAGATATGCCAATCAATGTGCTGAATATTTAGAAAATCAACTATTAAATATAGAAGGCGTTGACTTGATGTTTCCTAGAGAAGCTAATGCTGTGTTTGTGAAGTTACCTGAACAAGTCACTCACAGGTTAAAAGCGAATAACTGGCAGTTTTATACATTTATTGGTGTGGGAGGAGTACGTTTTATGTGTTCTTGGAATACTACTCAATCAAGGATTGATGAATTGGTTGCTGATATTAAAAATGCAACTATTCACACCAATTAAAATTGATCTGCGATCGCTAAAAAAGCCGTTATAAGTCAATACGCTTGGGTTAAGAGAATAGTAGGTTGGGTTGAGCGTAAGCGTTACCCAACAAAGTCTCGATAATGTTGGGTTTCGTTCCTCAACCCAACCTACACCAGATTTAGTTTTTAGCCTTAACTGAACTGTATTGCGTTATAAGTCAATACGCTTGGGTTAAGGCTAAAACTCTTTGCCAAAGTCAATTTTTTTTACGAACCGCATTCGCGCAGCGTCTCGTCAGAGAAGGACGCAAAGAGAAGAAAGAAATGCTTAACCCAAGGGTATTGCGTTGTAAGTTTCTTTTGCTTAAGCGTGGCGAGGTGGCGATGTCTACGACTTGACAATTGAGGTTATGTGGAAAAGTCCACCAAAAACCTAACCCCCTAACCCCCTTCCCGATGCTCTAAGGGAGAAAATCAAAGTCTCTCTCCTTAAAAGAAGGGAGAAATAGAAGAGAGATTTTCCAGATGACCTGAATTGTCAGGTCTAAGACGGGCTATTGGGCATCGCTCCTTTACTCATCCACGCTTAAGCTGCGACTAATCTAGCGCTCTATTTACGTACTAGGTTGAGCAGTTCTTTTGGAGAAGCAAGCAAGTCAATCGCTACAAAGAAAATTTTGCCTTGGGGGTCTAGCAAAAACCGCCATGCAATATTCATTCCCACACTGGCACCGAACCAAGGCGTTTGGACTTTACCTGTAACTTTAACTTGGGTATAGCCATCTTCCACAGGCTCAGATACGCCGCGCTCTGGGATCATCTTCAATCCCTGGCATTCTTCACGCATATAAGCGCGGATTGCATCCTGACCAACAATCGGTCTTTCAAAGGGAGGTTGCAAGGCGCCTTCAGAACGAAACAGAGAAACCGCAGCATCAAAGTCATTGGCATTCATGTTGTTGATATAGCCCAGCACCGTAGGATTGTTTACGCCCTCGATGGTGACTTTAGTCCGAAATGCTGGTGCAGTGGGAGGAGACACAGGCTCTGAGACTTTTTTGTAACTACCGGGAGCGTTCGGGTCAAATCCCATGCTAATTACCGTATTGCGTAGGATTGTGATTTGTTGACCGGAATCAGCATTGCGGATGGCTTGCAGTACATCAGCAGCTTTAGGAGAAAGCTTGTAACCTTCTGGGATAGGAGCAACGATTCCCTGAGCCATCCATTCTCCTAACTGATACCAGAAGCCCAACTTGATGTTTACGGTGAAGGATGCATAAGAACGACAGAGGGGAGTGTCAGCACGGTTAGCCAAATCGTACATGACTTGTGTTTGGGCCTCAAAAGGCATCTGCTTAATTTGTTCGAGTAAGCCTTGCGCCAGTACCATGTTGGCTGCGCCAGGAGCAGCAACTGTAATACTTCTACCCATCTCGGTATAGGCAAACCAGAGTAATGCTAGTTGATCTTCAGCATTGAGTTTAGAGAATGATTCGACAACGGTTGGAACAGTGTCAGCAATTAGGGTACCGGGAAAAATACTTTGAGCCGACTGGATGGTAAAAGACATAGCAGAAATTCCAAAAACAAAATTACAGTTCTATCGAATGGGAAAAATCAAATGTGCAAAGACGCAATAAAAAAGCGTTTATGTGTTGAAAAAGGCACTCAACAGTTTTTGCCTCACGGATAGCGAGTCATAAACATCACTTTACCAAAAGCATCGCGATTCGAGTTTGGATGCTCGGCAAAGCTTGTTGCAGCCTGAACTGCAAAGTTATTTAGAAAGCCTTAATCAACCGTGGCTTAACGCAGTGATGTTGCTTTTGTATCTAGATGTAAAGAAACATAACAAGTTCGTTACAAATAAGCAATACTTTCTCAGTTATATATTAATAAATTTTGCTTATGTAAGTTATAAGTTTTTCTTAAGTTACATTCAACACTATTGGTGTCAACTTAAGTTCAAACGCTTATCCCACAGTGATTTTACCCCAGACGCCAGTGCGGTCTTGGGGTCTCCCCAAGACCGCACTGGCTCCCCTTAATCCCCTCCCCGTGAACGGGGAGGGGAGATTTTGTCACTAGACAAAAGCGGGGTGGGGTTGCGAGGGTATAATTAGTAATTGAGTAGGTTTGGTATAACGCCATTGCAAGGGTTTGACGTTAAGTTGACACCAATGTGCCGTGCCCCTGCCCTACATCTTGTGATATAATGTTGTACCACATCGGAATGGGAACCGCTATATTACCGCATTGTGACAAATTCCTCTGCGGCTGAGGGATGTATACCGACCGTAGCGTCAAAGTCTTTTTTAGTTGCGCCCATTTTGAGTGCGATCGCTACACCTTGGATGATCTCGGCTGCATTTTCACCTACCATGTGAGCGCCTAGCACTTTGTCGGTGTTGCTATCAACTACCAACTTCATCATTGTCTTCTCTTGCTTACCAGTTAAACTATGGTACATGGGGCGAAACCGAGTGCGAAAAATTTTGACGGCATCACCAAGTTTTTCTCGTGCTTCTAGTTCTGTCCAGCCCACTGTTGCGGCTTCTGGATTAGAAAATATGGCTGTGGGAACAGTTTTGTGACTGAATTCGCGGCGGTTATTCCCGAATTCACTATCAGCAAAGGCGCGACCTTCGCCAATGGCCACGGGAGTTAAATTGATTCGGTCAGTGACATCACCAACAGCAAAAATATTCGGTTGACTAGTTTGACTAAATTCATTGACTGCAATGGCACTTGTGGTGGGGTATCCAGGCCCTTCCAGAGAAGTAGCGACCGTCTCAACCCCAGCCTTTTCTAAACCCAGTCCATCTACATTGGGAGTTCGACCAGTCGCCACTAAAAACACATCACCAATTACTGGTTCTTGGTCATCCCCTGATAAAGTCAGTTTCAACCCTTCTGGCACACGTTCAACTGTTTTTACCACATTATTCTTAATCACCCGAATTCCGTGGTTCGTCATGCCCTCTTCAATTTCTGTGCGGACATCTCCATCAAACCCATTTAAAATCTTTTCACCTCTGGTAATTTGTGTCACCTCAGAACCCAAACCGCGCATAATACAAGCAAATTCCGTGCCGATATAACCAGCGCCAATAATCACGATGTGTTTTGGTTGTTCTTTGAGATGAAAGATTTCGTTGGAGGTAATGCCATATTCCATCCCTGGTAAATCTGGCTTGACGGGACGCCCACCAACAGCAATTAAAATTTTGTCTGCTGTAACTTTGCGTCCATCAATTTCTATGGTGTGGGGGTCTAATAATGTGGCGCGACTAGGAATTAGTTCCACACCCGCTTTTTCTAAAAAGCTTATATGTAGTTGCGATAGTCGCCGAACTTCCTTATCTATAGATGTGATGAAATATTCCCAGTCAAACTCCACATTACCCACTTTCCAGCCATAACCTGAAGCTTCACTGAACAGTGCAGGAAAGTGAGACCCATAGACCATGAGTTTTTTGGGAATGCAACCGCGAATTACACAAGTGCCACCAACTAAATCATATTCAGCGATCGCCACTTTTGCCCCATAGCTAGCCGCCCGTTTGGAAGCAGCCAAACCTCCAGAACCCGCACCAATTACAAACAGGTCGTAATCAAAAGTCATAAATTTATGTTCTCTTTAGCAACAAGTTAGTTCCTGGGAACTTACACACAGAATATGATGAAACTATATAAGGATATCCCGTGAACCCTGTGTAAGTCCTGTCTTTGATTTAATCTAGCGTTTGCAGATGCTATCTGGTCGTAGGGAATATCACTTTTTGCTTTGGCGAATGTAGAGGTAAGTAAGTCGGCAAGAATAAACCAAACTATATTACGAAACGTAAATACACCTGAAACCCTTATTTTTACCTTCATTTCCCAAAGTTTGTGGTTTACTCAGTCTGAACTGGGGTGTCTGTTGTAATTACAGGTTGAGTGTCTGTTGTAATTACAGGTTGAGTGTCTGTTGTAATTACAGGTTGAGTGTCTGTTGTAATTACAGGTTGAGTGTCTGTTGTAATTACAGGTTGAGTGTCTG
>NZ_JAIVFV010000250.1 GCF_020829445.1 Nostoc sp. CHAB 5836 | reverse complement strand
TATGTTTGGGATGGTGTGCTGAGGTGTTGCAGACACTAAAACGTGAACATGGTCTTCTACTACCTCAAGGCTCTCAACTTTAAACTTGTAGAGAATTGCCGTCTCAACTAAAACCTCTTTTAGAAACCAATATTTTCTATGTAAAATCCTATTTAATTACGAAAAAAATATTACCACGCTACCAAACCCACAAATTAGGCATTTTTGCTGAGGTTGTTGCCACTCTTAGAAGATGAAGCTGGAGAAAATAAGTTTTTATTGTAAAAAACTATGTCAATTGTAGATTTTCTCGTTTCCGTAAATGGTTTAGCTCAATTATGCGCTGCTAATGGACAATTTTTGGGCGTTTTATCAAGTAATCTATACGACCAAAACTCTATTAGTAATCCTCACGGTATGTACGGTGGTTCCTATGGTATATACAGCATTCGGAATTCCTATGGATTATATGGTAGTCAATATGGCGTGTACAGTCCTTACAATATTTACTGCCTCAATCCTCCTATCGTTTTGTACCAAGGTCAACCAGTATTGATAGTTACAAGAAATTCTTATGTTTTGAGTAATAATTTACCTGTGGTTGACCCAGAATTACTGCTAGATGTATATGCACCACAAATAACCAGCTCCATACCAACATTTAACCCTTATATAGGTTTTTAATGTTGAGAATGTTCATCAGGAGTTAACCAAATACTGTTTGTGCATCTGTTTGGATATATTGTAGATGCGAAACAGGTGTACTACTTGATAACAACATTCTTGAACGGAGAAGGGGAGATTCGAACTCCCGGAGGTTTTAGCCTCATCCGATTTCAAGTCGGACGCAATCGACCACTCTGCCACCTCTCCAGTAAATCTGTCAAACTTGTGCTGATCCTAGTTTCAGACGCTATTCAGGCGCTTTTGTTGGTTAGCACTAAACTTGACAGATAATACTATACCCTATTATCTACGCAGATTGCACTACTGGATGCGAATGTCTACGACACAATGCGCGATCGCTCATACAAAATTTCCCCCTTAGCCACCTGGAAGTCATTCCCCACCCAAACTAGGGAAACTTGCGAAACCACACCCGCCTCTAGGGTGACAATGGAAAAATTACGCAACTTCTCGCCGTCATTTTCCACAATCCTGGGGACACTAGCCGCATTTAAGTAAATTGTCCCCTCTGGACTTCTAAAGATAGGCTTGCGCTGCATCTTCTTGGTATGGCGTAAATCTCGATGCATATGACCAAATGTCACCAAAGGAATGGTTTTACCAGTAGTCAAGGCAAGAGATATCGCCTCGCCCAAATCTGGATCGCCAAAGTCGCCGCCAATTGGGTGCCAATCTTTGCCACAGGGGTCTTCGGGGCGATCGCCTAACCCACTAGGCCCATTGTGACCCAAAAATATAATTGTCTCATAAGCGGCGCTTTTAACTGCTTTGAAGATGCGATCGGCGGATTCTTCCAAACTCGTCACACCGTAACGTTCTTGACAGATTTCCGCAAATCTCCATTCTGGGCCACCCCAGGTAAAGGGACGACCCCCCACAACAGTTAAATTCCAAGCGGGAAAATCCAACTTACCGTAACCGACATGGGACGGGCCTAATAAATCGAGTTGTTCCTGTACCCAGTCTTCCTTAGAGCGGTCATAAGGAGCCTTTTTGCGTCCCCACTCGGTGGCGGTGTACCAGGCATCGTGGTTGCCCATTACGGCTGCTTTAGGAAGATCGAGAGAGGCGATCGCTCTGACCACTTCCACCGATTCATTGCCAAAATCCCCGACAAACAGCGCTAAGTCAACACCCAGATGCTTGAGTGCAATACCATCTTCCACTTCCCATTGGTCGTGAACATCTCCAATTACAGCAATTTTGAGGGTTATCGATTGAGTTTTCTGACTGGTCATGCCACTTTCCTTGCCGTCTATCTCCAGGATATGAAACTCAGCCCGATTTGGACACAACCCCAAAATATCAACCGTCCACTATTTTTGGTAAAAACTACTATAATTGAATCCACAGGACATACATTTGCAACATAAAGCACCCCTAAACTGTGTTTACTACTGCACTAGCTCAACAAGAAACAACCCAACTGGGTGAACTACCACTCTTATTGTTTGCCGCCATTGAGAGTCTCAAAAAAGAACTCAACGCCGTTATCCTGGCACATTATTATCAAGAGCCAGATATTCAGGATATTGCCGACTTTATTGGCGATTCATTACAACTGGCGAAAGCAGCAGAAAAAACTAATGCGGATGTGATCGTCTTTGCTGGTGTTCACTTCATGGCAGAAACAGCAAAGATACTTAATCCCGATAAATTAGTACTTTTACCAGATTTGAATGCTGGTTGTTCTTTAGCAGACAGTTGTCCACCAGAGGCGTTTGCAGCTTTTAAAGCAGCGCATCCAGATCATTTGGTAGTATCTTACATCAACTGCTCTGCTGATATCAAGGCGATGAGCGATATTATTTGCACCAGTTCCAATGCTGTGAAAATTGTCCAGCAAATACCGAAGGAACAGCCGATTATTTTTGCTCCAGATCGGAATTTGGGGCGCTATGTGATGGAACAGACAAGACGAGACTTGCTGTTATGGCAAGGTAGCTGTGTTGTCCATGAAACCTTCTCCGAAAAGAAAATTGTCCAGTTAAAAATTGTCCATCCCGAAGCAGAGGCGATCGCACATCCAGAATGTGAAAGTAGTGTATTGCGCCACGCCAGCTTTATTGGCTCCACAGCAGCTTTACTCAAGTATTGTCAAAACAGCCCCACTAAGGAATTTATCGTTGCGACAGAACCGGGAATCATTCACCAAATGCAAAAACTAGCTCCTGACAAGCATTTCATCCCTGCACCGCCGATGAATAACTGCGCTTGTAACGAATGTCCGTTTATGCGGTTAAACACCCTAGAAAAGCTTTACTGGGCAATGAAAAATCGCACTCCCGAAATTACCATGTCAGAGGATATTCGCCTTGCTGCACTGCGACCAATGCAACGAATGCTGGAGATGAGTGTGTAACTAGTATTTTTTATCTGGTAGAGACGCAGTTTTATTACGATCTCTACCCACAAGTTATTTTTTTTAAGCACTTGCTATTTATAAAAGGTGGTGCTATGATTCTAAATCGTGAGACAAATTGGGTCGGTGTCCGAGTGGTTAATGGAGACGGACTGTAAATCCGTTGGCTAGCGCCTACGCTGGTTCAAATCCAGCCCGGCCCACCACTTACGAAGTTATAAGTTATAATGACTGGGTAAAGAGCAAAACTCCCACCATTGTAACTTACAACTAAAAAACCAAAGTTATCTTTTGCCCGTGTGGCTCAGTGGTAGAGCACACCCTTGGTAAGGGTGAGGTCACGAGTTCAATCCTCGTCACGGGCTTTTTAAATTGATAAAATAATCAACGTAAAATCAAGGGTTTCAGCCTTTTTAAGAGATCTAGATGTTCAAAAGCTAAGTCTCTTACTTGCATTTGTGACTATTTTGACCGAAGAGGCGGAGGGGCAGGGAGCAGGGAGCAGGGGGAGCAATCCCTGTCCCGAAGCCGTGGAGCGGAGCGGAACATGGGTATCAAGCCCCGCCCTTCCAGGGCGTTCTCGATTGGTCGGAGTACAAGCTCCTTCCAATCCTCCGCCCCGCTCCCTGCCCCCTGCTCCCCTGCCTCTTTTGACTATGATTTTGACTATTCAGAACAGAATTTTGGGTATCAGCTTGTTTTTTGGCTATGATTTGGCTATGATTTTGTAGAGTACATTATTTTCATAGCTAAAATTTAGAGCATGAACACTACACAGAAAGCCTCTAAGGGATCAGTAGGTGTTGAATGTTTCCAAGATAGATTACGGTTGAGACTACCAAGGCAAGTCTGTGGTAGTAACAAAAGGTATATATCGCTGAATTTAGCCGATACACCAGAAAATCGTCAGATAGCAGAACAGAAAGCACATCAGATAGAGTTAGACATTGCATCTGGCGAGTTCGATGAAACACTGGCTAAGTACAAGCCACAGAGACATTTATCTATAGTTACTCCTGGCGAACAGCAGAAGGTATTAACAATTTCAGACCTATGGGATAGGTACATTGATTACAAGCGCCAATCTCTAAAACCTAGAACACTCGATAAACTAGCTGTACTAGAAAAACATATTAAACGCTGTCCATATCAAGATTTGGATGAGGGTATAAAAATCAGACTTGCATTGTTACAACAAACAACTACCTCACAAGCCAAAGATGTACTCATGTATCTTTCAGCAGCTTGTAAATGGGGAATGAAACATGGTTTGGTAACTTTTAATCCTTTTGAAGGGATGTACAACGAGCTTCCCAAGTATAAATGGCAGGATAATTCACAACCAAACGCCTTTAGTGAAGAAGAGAAAGAAAAAATAATTCAGGCTTTTAAAAATCACAAACCATCTAAAGGTATAGGTTATAGTTATTACTCACCATTTGTAGAGTTTTTGTTTTTAACAGGATGCCGACCATCAGAAGCTATCGGTCTGCAATGGAAGCATATTACCCCTGACTGTTCTCAAATTACCTTTGAAGGCGCATTAGTTCAGGTAGGAAATGGTGAAAGGGTGAGGGTTAATGGCTCTAAGAATAATAAAAAGCGTGTTTTTAACTGTAATCAACGACTACAAGAATTAATTTTAAAAATAAAACCAGAACATATTGAGCCGGAATCTTTAATATTTCCATCACCTGAAGGAGTATCAATACATTATAGAAACTTCTCACGCCGAGCTTGGGATAAAATTGTAGACCCGTTAGTAGAACGTCAAACCACACCATATTCGTGTCGTGATACTTTCATCTCTGAGCAAATTGCAAAAGGTGTTCCTACTGCTGTAGTTGCAAAATGGTGTGATAATTCGGTGGATGTTATAGAACAAAAATATCTTGATGCTAAACTTTTAGAGCAACTTAAACCGCTTTAGTAAATTTCCTGTTCAGAAATTGCATACGCTTGGCAAAGTTGAGATTATGAGTATAATCATCGTCACGAGCTTTTTAAGTTAGTAAAGATTAAAATTTTTATGCAGCAGCTTGAAAGGTACTCATAACTTTGGTAGTTTACAAAACTTAACTGCCTTATTTAAATGTACTGACTCCCCAAATAATGCTATTAATAAGTTTCTATAATTTTGTATGTACTAAAAAATGAGTTTAAGTATTTCTTCAGAAATATCCACAGTTTCAGACCAGAATCAATCTACTCCGAATTTAGGCGAGTGGCGTAATAAAATTATCCTTGGCGACTGTTTGGATAATCTAAAAGCTATGCCTTCTAATATTGTTGATCTTATTGTCACCTCACCTCCTTATGCTGACAGTAGAAAAAATACGTATGGGGGGGTTCATCCTGATAAATATGTAGAGTGGTTTTTACCTATATCTCAGGAATTAAAACGAGTGTTAAAGGATGATGGAACATTTATATTAAACATCAAAGAAAGAGTTTTTATGAAAAACAATCAAATTGCTTGGGTTAAATTAATTGATTATGTATCCAAAAGAGGAAAAGTTGAACTAGATAACTCTATACAAACCAGTTTATTTTGATTTTGTGGTAAAAGTAGTAAGACTTCTGTACTCTATTTGGGTTTGTTTTCAAGACTCTACTTTACCATAAGCTTTCTTAACCCAATACCCTCTGGGTGGCTTTTCTATGCCATAAGCTTTACAGCACTTTTCTACAGCTTTATCAGATACGCCAAAATCTCTCCCAATTTGTGCGGTTGGCTTTTCCCAAACTAGTTTTTCTAGTTCTTCTTTTGATGGCCTTTCAACTTTTCTGGTATGAATCCTAGAGTCTGGGTTAACCTTTCTAGTTGTTAAATCAACGCCAAAATCTTTGTAGGTTCGCTTAGAGGCTGCTTCAGTAAAGTCTGTAAAATCCTCCCACCAGTAAAACGGTGTAGCTGAATTAGGTATCTGAGTAGTTATGTAGCAACCATTAAAGTTAATTGATGGATAAACAACTTTATCTATGTCAGGCAGATAAACAGCATAAAAATCAAAGTCATTTATTTTATACTTTTTCTGATGAGTAGCATTTTTATCTACCCAAATAGTTTTATTGACTACCCTGTTGTCTCCCGCATACTTAGCTTGTATTTTATAAAATTTATCGCCTTTGTAGGCAACAAAATCAAAAGGTAAATGCTCACAAACAACTGGTGTGAAAATCAAGTATCCTTTAAGCGTTAGATCCGCGATCGCTTTTGTAGCAGCAATATCGCCTTTGTTCTTAGTATGATGCAGCAATAACGAACCCTCAACCAAGGAAATCATCATATCACTTCATGGTGCTTGAGGGTTCATATCGAGTTAAAACGAGCGCGGCAGGGTTCGAACCTGCGACCGATTGCTTAGAAGGCAATTGCTCTATCCACTGAGCTACGCGCCCAAAACAAAATAATGGCTCCCGAAAGAGTCACCTACACTATTATATCCTCTTCACCTACCAAGAAGCAATCGAAAATTGCAGATTTCCCACTAGCAAGGCTAAGATGCTAGTCGCTAGTTAGTCAATTTACACCGAAAACTAAACAGATGGGGTATTGATTTAGATATATTGTGTTGTCAAGGGGTTATTTGCCTGTTAGCGCTAACGCCCTCTGGGTAGTTACCTTCCCGAAGGTAACTGGCGATCGCCAGTTCCTTCCCACAGTATGCTAGGTAATTTCAGCCTTGGCGATACTGCCAAATGTCATTATATATTCCATATTAAGAGTGCCCCTGTGAGGAGTTATTTGCTAGTGCCATGTTTATTCTCAAACGGCAGGATGTTGAAATATCAAGCATTCAGCACCCAAAAAAGGATCAGCAGGTGCCGATTCTCAGTTATCAAGGGCAGACTTTTCGCTTGATTAGTGTCTTCAAAGCTAGTCAAGAGGAAGAAGCTAGAGCTTTATGGAGAGAATTAACGGATAATCGGGGTAAAGCCTGTGTTTTACTGGAGGAACCCGAACGCTTTAGTGTTTGGGGTAAAATCCGTTTAGAGCAACTAGATAGTGACACAGGTGGTCATGGCAAAACGGCGATTTTAATCCAAGCCAGTATTTTGCTATTACAAGGTGTTTCTATCGACATTGAAGAGTTTTTAGGTGCTAAACAAGCTGCATTATTTGAAAAAGATATTGCGGAGGTGTTAAAGCAGAAGCAATTTCCCCAAGCATCTTCCCTAGAAGCGGTTAAATATTTAGTATCTACTAATCCTTTGCCGGCAGACAAAATACCTGATTGGCAAGAAAATCATGTAGTGATCCTGTTACAAGAGCTGCATCGATTAGGAAAGGGCTATTTTGGCAATGCTAATTTTACCAAACAAGTAATTTACAAGCTAGAAGATCTGCCAGAAGGCGAGCGATCGCTGTTTATCAGTTGGCTAAATCAATCCCCACTAGGTAAACTATGGCAGTAGCATGGAAATTATTTAACAAAATTCCTGCCACTGGCACTTGCTTTTGGTGTCCGATTGTGTATCAACTGACAGACACACTGCTAAATATACAGTCCTTCTACTCAAAATACTGCCAGAGTGCATCTACATAGTCAAGTATTATGAATAACTCTTACGAGAATTCGTTCCTTTCTAAATCCATTTTCACCACTCAGAACATTGTCTTAGCTAATATTGGCTGGGCCGTACTGGCACTGCTATACTTTTTGT